>NZ_FOVS01000031.1:0-72742 GCF_900115235.1 Pseudomonas sp. NFACC24-1 | reverse complement strand
TCATCGCTTTTCTGGGCCTAGACCTGCGTATATCGGACTCAGGGAAAAAGAAGGGACGCCGCTGCCTGTCTAAGCGAGGTGACCCAGAGGCCCGTCGATTGATGCATAACGCCGCGATGTCGGCGAGGCGCACAGCGGCATGGAAGGGTTTTTATGAGGCACTAAGGGCCCGGGGACTCAGCACAACCGAAGCATTAGTGGCACTGGCCCGCAAGCTTGCCCGAGTGGTATTCGCCCTGCTGAAGAACCAGAGCGAATACTTACCGAAAGGCATTTAGGGGGTAGCCCTGCACCATAGAATCTCCCACAATTGACCTGTTGTGAACACAGACCCCGCGCTCACTGGAGATCCCCTGTGGGAGCGAGCTTGCTCGCGATGACGGCAGCCCTGCCCCCCCTTAAACCCGGCACAAAAAAAATACCCCAGTCTCGACCGGGGTATCTCTTCATGCACTTATCGCTACATCAATGGTTAACCGCCCCGCTCGCCCCCAGGCCAGTCTGCGAACGCACGAACTGCGGGAAGAACAGCGCTCGTTCGTTTGCGCCTTCAGCCGACTTGTCGGTGATGGAGAAGAACCAGATGCCGACAAACGCAATGATCATCGAGAACAGCGCCGGGTACTCGTACGGGAAGATCGCCTTCTCGTGACCCATGATCTGTACCCAGATGGTCGGGCCGAGGATCATCAGGCCCACGGCACTGACCAGGCCCAGCCAGCCGCCAATCATGGCGCCACGAGTGGTCAGCTTCTTCCAGTACATCGAAAGCAGCAGTACCGGGAAGTTGCAGCTCGCCGCGATGGAGAACGCCAGGCCCACCATGAACGCGATGTTCTGCTTCTCGAACAGGATGCCCAGGCCGATCGCCAGCACCGCCAGGGCGATGGTGGTGATTTTCGAGACGCGAATCTCGTCCTTCTCGTTGGCCTTGCCTTTCTTGATCACGCTGGCATACAGATCATGGGACACCGCCGAGGCACCGGCCAGGGTCAGGCCCGCCACTACCGCCAGGATGGTGGCAAAGGCTACCGCCGAGATGAAGCCCAGGAAGATGCTGCCGCCCACGGCGTTGGCCAGGTGCACCGCCGCCATGTTGTTACCGCCCAGCAAGGCACCTGCCGCGTCCTTGAAGGCCGGATTGGTGCTGACCAGCAGGATCGCGCCGAAGCCGATGATAAAGGTCAGGATGTAGAAGTAACCGATGAAGCCGGTGGCATACAGCACGCTCTTGCGCGCTTCCTTGGCGTCGCTCACGGTGAAGAAGCGCATCAGGATGTGTGGCAGGCCAGCGGTACCGAACATCAGCGCCAGGCCCAGGGAGAAGGCCGAGATCGGATCCTTCACCAAGCCGCCGGGGCTCATGATCGCCTCGCCTTTAGGGTGAACCTTCACCGCTTCGGCAAACAACATGTTGAAGTCGAAGTTGACGTGCTTCATGACCATCAACGCCATGAACGAAGCACCCGACAGCAGCAAGACCGCCTTGATGATCTGCACCCAAGTAGTGGCCAGCATGCCGCCGAACAGCACGTAGAGGCACATCAGGATACCCACCAGGATCACCGCAACGTGGTAGTCCAGGCCGAACAGCAGCTGGATCAGCTTGCCGGCACCGACCATCTGCGCGATCAGGTAGAACGCCACCACCACCAGCGAGCCGCAGGCGGACAGACTGCGAATCTGGGTTTGCCCGAGGCGATAGGACGCCACGTCGGCAAAGGTGTATTTACCCAGGTTACGCAGACGTTCGGCGATCAGGAACAGGATGATCGGCCAGCCCACCAGGAAGCCGATGGAGTAGATCAGGCCGTCATAACCGGACGTGAACACCAACGCGGAAATACCCAGGAAGGACGCCGCCGACATGTAGTCGCCCGCGATTGCCAGGCCGTTCTGGAAGCCGGTGATCTTGCCGCCGGCCGCATAGTAGTCGGCCGCCGAGTTGTTTTTCTTGGACGCCCAGTAGGTGATATACAAAGTCGCGCCGACGAAGGCCACGAACATCAGGATAGCCGCGACGTTGAGGGGTTGCTTCTGCACGGCACCGGTCAGGGCGTCAGCCGCCCAGGCGCCCGGTGCGAACGCCGCGATGCTCAATAGAGCCAGTAGACGCCGGATCATTGCTGAGCCTCCTTGAGAATCGCATTGTTCAGGTCGTCGAACTCGCCGTTGGCGCGTCGCACGTAGATACCGGTCAGGACGAAGGCCGAGAGAATCAGGCCGACACCGATGGGAATACCCCAGGTGATGGTGGACTCAGGCGTGATCTTGGCCCCGAGAATGTGTGGCCCGTAGGCGATCAGAAGAATGAAGCCGGAATACAGACCAAGCATGATCGCCGAGAGAATCCAGGCGAACTTTTCCCTTTTTCTCACCAGCTCCTTGAAGCGCGGGCTGTTTTGAATCGAGAGGTAAATGCTGTCGTTCATTGTTTTTATCCTCGCAGCACAGATTTAATTGGAACGACTCTACTCTATGCGGCTCAAGGCCAGGTTCCAGACGACCTTAGTATTAGAACGACATGACGGTTTTGCCAGTTTTCCGCCAATTTTCGCAATTGCCTTGTGGGAGCGGGCTTGCTCGCGAATGCGGTGAGTCAGTCAACACATAGCCAATAGACAGATCGCATTCGCGAGCAAGCCCGCTCCCACAGGGGGATGTGCAACATTGGAAGCTTGCAGGCACAAAAAAACCGCATGACACAACGTCATGCGGTTTCGGAACAGTCAAACCAGGCTAATTACTTGCCGGTCCACTCCTTCACGCGGTCCGGGTGCTTGGCGACCCAGTCCTTGGCAGCGGCGTCCGGCTTGGCGCCTTCCTGGATCGCCAGCATGACTTCGCCGATCTCGTCTTTCGACGCCCACTGGAATTTCTTCAGGAACTCGGCCACTTCCGGGGCCTTGGTGCCCAGTTCCTTGCTGCCGATGCTGTTTACAGTCTCAGCCGCGCCGTAGACGCCTTTCGGGTCTTCCAGGAAGCGCAGTTTCCACTTGGCGAACATCCAGTGCGGCACCCAACCGGTGACCGCGATGGATTCGTTTTTCTTCTCGGCACGGGTCAGCTCGGCGATCATGCCGGCGCCGGAACTGGCCTTGAGTTGATAACCGGTCAGGTCGTAATCCTTGATCGCCTGTTCGGTCTTGAGCATCACGCCTGAACCGGCGTCGATGCCGACGATGCGCTTCTTGAAGGAGTCGTCGGTCTTGAGATCCTCGAGCGACTTGGCCTTGACGTACTCCGGCACGATCAGGCCGATTTTTGCGTCCTTGAAGTTGGGGCCGTAATCGACCACTTGATCCTTGTTCTTGGTCCAGTAGTCGCCGTGGGTCACCGGCAGCCAGGCCGACAGCATCGCATCGAGTTTGCCGGTGGCCACGCCTTGCCACATGATCCCGGTCGCGACCGCTTGCAGCTTCACGTCATAACCGAGTTTTTGCTTGATCACTTCGGCGGCCACGTGGGTGGTCGCGACGCTGTCGGACCAGCCGTCAACGTAACCGATGCTCAGGGTTTTGGTTTCGGCGCTGGCCAAGGTGGAACTGATGGCCAGTACCAGTGCGGCACCTGCGCCCAAGAGTCGTCGCATCTTCATCGTTACTTCCCCGAAAGTGCTGCGCCCGACGGATGCCGGACGGCGTCAACGTATAGTTATGATGCTCAGCGCCCCCATCACGCTCGCCCTCAAACCGGTCTGAACGCCAGTGGAGTACTGACAGGATCGATCATCAACCTGTGCCGCTCCTGAACCTGCTCTGTCTGCGACGTCGAAGCAACGAGAAACGACATCAGAACGCCAGCTACTGTTTCCGGGCAATTTGCGCTTCCTCACACGTGAGATTTGCAGGCCAAATCCGGTAAATGCCAGATAACTAGCCGCCACTGCGCATGACCGTGTATCGTCCCGCTACTATCGCGCCCCGTCCGTGCCTGTTTTGTGCCCATCATGGCACTTGGCTCCGCTTCGGTGGTCATAGGCTGCGAACTTCATTCGGCACCTTCCTCTAAGGGATCCAGTCATGCTCCGTTCCTTGCGCTTCGCTGCCCTCCTCGGCGGCCTTATCCTGAGTGCGTCCGCGCTGGCGGCAGATATTGACGCCGCCAGCTATGGCTACCCCTTGACCAACCCGTTCGAGGCGACCATTGCCACCACGCCGCCGGACCTGCGTCCGGAGCTGCCACTGATCGAAGACATCAATCAGGCGGACCACAGCCTGACCCTGCGCCCGGAACGCGAGTTCATCCTGCCGGACAACTTCTGGCCGGTTAAAAGCCTCACCTACCGCATGGCCACCCAGGACAAGCCCGCGCCACTGATCTTCCTGATCGCCGGCACTGGTGCGCGCTACGACAGCACCCTCAACGAATACCTCAAGCGCCTCTACTACAAGGCCGGCTACCACGTGGTGCAGCTGTCCTCGCCCACCAGTTTCGACTTCATGAGTGCCGCTTCGCGCTTTGCCACGCCGGGCATTTCCAAGGAAGACGCCGAGGACATGTACCGCGTGATGCAGGCCGTACGCGCGCAGAACCCCAAGCTGCCGGTGACCGAGTACTACCTGACCGGCTACAGCCTCGGCGCCCTGGATGCGGCCTTTGTCGCCCACCTGGACGAAACCCGGCGCAGCTTCAATTTCAAGAAAGTGCTGCTGCTGAACCCGCCGGTGAACCTCTATACCTCGATCACCAACCTGGACAAACTGGTCCAGACCGAGGTCAAGGGCATCAACAGCACCACGACCTTCTATGAACTGGTACTGAACAAGCTGACCCGTTACTTCCAGCAAAAAGGCTACATCGACCTCAACGACGCCCTGCTCTACGACTTCCAACAGTCCAAGCAGCACTTGAGCAATGAACAGATGGCGATGTTGATCGGCACCTCGTTCCGTTTTTCGGCGGCGGACATCGCGTTCACCTCGGACCTGATCAACCGTCGCGGCCTGATCATCCCACCCAAGTTCCCGATCACCGAAAGCACCAGCCTGACGCCGTTCCTCAAGCGTGCGCTGCAATGCGATTTCGACTGTTACCTCACCGAGCAGGTGATCCCGATGTGGCGCGCGCGCACCGACGGCGGCAGCCTGCTGCAACTGGTCGACCAGGTCAGCCTGTACGCGCTGAAGGATTACCTGCACGACAGCCCGAAGATTGCCGTCATGCACAATGCCGACGACGTCATTCTCGGCCCGGGCGACCTGGGCTTCCTGCGCAAGACCTTTGGCGATCGCCTGACGGTTTATCCACTGGGCGGCCACTGCGGCAACCTTAACTACCGCGTCAACAGCGACGCCATGCTGGAGTTTTTCCGTGGCTAAATATCTGCTGCTTATCGCTGCGTTAATGAGTGCGGGCATAGTCCACGCCGACAACAGCAAAGCCAATGCGCCTGTGGTGGTGGATTCGGACGGCTTCAAGGAACCGCTGACCAAACTCAAGTTCAACCCGGGGCTGGACCAGCGCGAGTTCGAGCGCTCGACCCTCAACGCATTGAACGTCTATGACCCGCTGGAATCCTGGAACCGCCGGGTCTATCACTTCAACTACCGCTTCGACCAATGGGTCTTCCTGCCCGTCGTCGATGGCTATCGCTACATTACTCCCGGCTTCGTGCGCACCGGGGTCAGCAATTTCTTCAACAACCTGGGGGACGTGCCGAACCTGATGAACAGCCTGCTGCAATTCAAGGGCAAGCGTTCAATGGAAACCACGGCGCGGCTGCTGCTCAACACCACTGTGGGCATCGCCGGCCTGTGGGACCCGGCCACCGCCATGGGCCTGCCACGCCAGAGCGAAGACTTCGGCCAGACCCTCGGCTTCTATGGCGTGCCAGGCGGCGCGTATTTCGTACTGCCGATCTTCGGCCCGTCGAACCTGCGCGACACCTCGGGCCTGCTGGTGGACTACACGGCCGAATCGGCGATCAACTTCCTCAACGTCGCCGAAGTCAGCTCCAACCACCCGGAGTTGCTGCTCCTGCGCGGCGTGGACAGGCGCTACCAGACCAGCTTCCGCTATGGCCAACTGAACACGCCGTTCGAGTATGAAAAGGTGCGGTACGTGTACACCGAGTCGCGCAAGTTGCAGATCGCCGAGTAACTTTCGACCACCCCAAAACCCACTGTGGGAGCGAGCTTGCTCGCGATAGCGCTCTGTCAGACAACATAAATGTTGAATGTCAGGCCCTCATCGCGAGCAAACTCGCTCCCACAGTTGTCATGGGTTGCCAGTCCTAGCCTTTCAGCGCTTTCCAAACCTTGCCGACCACCATCACCCCCGCCAACACCGCCGCCCCTGCAACAATCCCCGCCACGGCATTGAGCAACGTCGGCACGATAAACCCGGCACCACCGGCACTGGCCGTCACGCCTTCGATCCAGTGATGCACCACTGGCACGCCATGGGTCAGGATGCCACCGCCCACCAGGAACATCGCCGCGGTGCCGATCACCGACAGGCCTTTCATCATGTAGGGTGCCGCACTCAGGATCGCACCGCCGATGCTTTTGGCGGCCTGGCCTGGCTTGTGCGTCAACCAGAGTCCCAGGTCATCGAGCTTGACGATCCCGGCCACCAGGCCATAGACGCCAATGGTCATGACGATGGCGATGCCCGACAGGACGATCACCTGCTGGGTCAGTGCTGCGTCAGCGACGGTGCCGAGGGTAATGGCGATGATTTCGGCCGAGAGGATGAAGTCGGTGCGTACCGCGCCCTTGATCTTGTCCTTTTCAAAGGCCACCAGATCGACCGCCGGATCAGCCACCGCCTCGACCAGTTGCGCATGTTCGGCCTGGTCCTCGGCCTTGCTGTGAAGGAACTTGTGGGCGAGTTTTTCGAACCCTTCGAAACACAAATAGGCGCCGCCCACCATCAACAAGGGCGTCACCAACCACGGGACGAAGGCGCTGATCGCCAGCGCCGACGGCACCAGGATCAATTTGTTGATGAACGACCCCTTGGCCACCGCCCACACCACCGGCAGCTCCCGCTCGGCACGCACACCCGACACTTGCTGGGCATTGAGCGCCAGGTCATCGCCAAGCACGCCGGCGGTTTTCTTGGCGGCCATCTTGGTCATCAGCGCGACATCGTCGAGTACGGTGGCGATGTCGTCGATCAGTACCAGCAAACTGCTTCCAGCCATGGAGAGGGCTCCTTGAATAATAATGCCGCGCAGCATACCGCGAGCCGTAGCGCCTTGGGGCATTCTTGAGCGCCGCGCGAAGCCGGTGCTACCATGCGCCACCGCCAGAACAGGCAAGGAACCCCTGGGTTTATGAGCACAATCCGCGAGCGCAACAAAGAATTGATCCTGCGTGCCGCCAGCGAAGAATTTGCCGACAAGGGCTTCGCCGCGACCAAGACCAGCGACATCGCGGCCAAGGCAGGCCTGCCCAAACCCAACGTCTACTACTACTTCAAATCCAAGGAAAACCTCTACCGCGAGGTGCTGGAAAGCATCATCGAGCCGATTCTCCAGGCCTCGACACCGTTCAATGCCGACGGCGTGCCCGGCGAGGTGCTGAGCCACTACATCCGCTCCAAGATCCGCATCTCCCGCGACCTGCCCTTCGCCTCGAAAGTCTTCGCCAGCGAAATCATGCACGGCGCCCCCCACCTGAGCCCCGACCTGGTGGAACAACTCAACGCCCAGGCCCGGCACAACATCGACTGCATCCAGACCTGGATCGACCGCGGCCAGATCGCCCCCATCGACCCCAACCACCTGATGTTCAGCATCTGGGCCGCCACCCAGACCTATGCCGATTTCGACTGGCAGATCAGCGCCGTGACCGGCAAGGCGAAGCTGGATGAAGCGGATTACGAAGCGGCGGCGCAGACGATCATTCGGTTGGTGTTGAAGGGGTGTGAGCCAGACTGATAGCCCGACACTGGTTCCGATGACGAGCACAAACTGTGTGAACACCGCAAATCCCCTGTGGGAGCGGGCTTGCTCGCGAAGGGCGCAACTCGATTTCAAGTCAAACCCAGATAGCATCCCACAGTGGATACTCGCCAAGTCGTTTCACTAAGCGTGCCCGCAGTGGGTTGGCGACAACGTAGCGAGCGAGCTTGATCAAATAGTCTTCCCTTCGCAAAGCTCGGTCATGGTAGCCCTGCTGCCATAGGCTACCAACCCTGTTGTCCGCCTCATTGACTGCCTTGGCACTTACAGATTTCATCTGACACATCAACTCCCCCAAAGCCCCCTGATGCAGTTGAATCAACCAATGAAAATGATCAGGCATGACGACAAAGGCCAGGGAGTCTGCAAAGCCTTGCTCTTGTATCTGCCTGAACTGACGGATAACTATCCTACCCAAGCCATAGTCTTTGAAGACAGGCTCGCGCTTCAGCGTGTTGGCTGTCAGTAGGTAGATGCGGTTTTGCTCCGCATAGCGACCGATACGCAGACGGTGCGAAGCTGAGTATGCTGGCATTCCATAGCCTCCTTTCTTAGTAAGTCCTGAAAGGCTAGCGGCGGGAAGCAAAAATCAGGGTCAGACTTTTAGCTGGATGTGTCTGGACGATTGCTTTCGCGAGCAAGCCCGCTCCCACAGGGCTTTGCAGTGTTCGAACATTTTGTGTCCTTCATCCCCCCTCGGAGCGAGCTTGCTCGCGATGGCGCCAGTCCATTCACCCCAAAATCAAGCAACCACCCCCACATCCGCCCTCAACTGCAACGCCTCCACCGCCCTGACCGCCACCTGCTCATCCACATCCGAAACATCACCACTGACACCAATCGCCCCCAGCACCCTGCCGTCCTGATCCCTGATCAATACCCCACCCGGGGCCGGTACGACGTTGCCCTGCCCCAACCCATTCAAAGCGGCAAAGAACGCCGGGCGTTGTTGGGCGTCCTGGGCGAGCAGGCGCGAGCCTTTGCCCAGGGCGATGGCGCCCCAGGCCTTGCCGATGGCGATCTGCGGGCGAAGCAGGCTGGCGCCGTCTTCGCGCTGCAAGGCGATCAGGTGTCCGCCACTGTCCAGGACCGCGACGGTCAAGGGTGCAGCGCTGATTTCACGACCGGCGGCAAGGGCTTGCCCGGCCAGGTTGACGGCGATTTTCAAGGTTAGAACGCTCATGGGTGCTGTCCTTCTTTTGTTATGGAAAAGCCTTGCGGCCTCACTTTCAGAAAAACCGAACCCCACAAATAGAACACAACACTAAATAGTTTTGTATACAATAATTTTCACAAATCGCCTAAATCGATGGAAAACAGCAGCAAAACCTGACCTTCCGACGAATGAAACAGGTGCTTGAGGAAATGGATTGACCTGCGTCGTTCGCCATGAATACACTCTGCAAAAAGCCACTTGTATACAATTACAAAACGTAAGAGGCACAAAACCATGAGCAAAATGAGAGCAATCGAAGCCGCCGTTCTGGTGATGCGCCGTGAAGGCGTGGACACGGCCTTCGGCATCCCGGGTGCCGCGATCAACCCGCTGTACTCCGCCCTGCAGAAGGTGGGTGGCATCGATCACGTCCTCGCTCGCCACGTTGAAGGCGCCTCGCACATGGCCGAGGGTTACACCCGGACCAAGGCCGGCAATATCGGTGTGTGCATCGGCACTTCGGGCCCGGCCGGCACCGATATGGTGACCGGGCTCTACAGCGCTTCGGCCGATTCGATCCCGATTCTGTGCATCACCGGGCAAGCCCCCCGCGCCCGCATGCACAAGGAAGACTTTCAGGCTGTGGATATCACCAGCATCGTCAAACCCGTGACCAAGTGGGCAACCACCGTGCTGGAGCCGGGCCAGGTGCCGTATGCCTTCCAGAAGGCGTTCTTCGAAATGCGCTCCGGCCGCCCGGGCCCGGTGCTGATCGACCTGCCGTTCGATGTGCAGATGGCCGAGATCGAGTTCGACATCGACGCCTATCAACCGCTGCCGCTGGCCAAACCCGCGGCCAACCGCGTGCAGATCGAGAAAGCCCTGGCGATGCTCAATCAGGCTGAGCGTCCATTGCTGGTGGCCGGCGGCGGCATCATCAACGCCGATGCCAGCGACCTGCTGGTGGAGTTCGCCGAACTGACCGGTATCCCGGTCATCCCCACCTTGATGGGCTGGGGCACCATTCCCGACGATCATCCGCAGATGGTCGGCATGGTCGGCCTGCAAACGTCCCATCGCTACGGCAATGCGACCTTGCTCAAGTCGGATGTGGTGCTGGGCGTTGGTAACCGCTGGGCCAACCGTCACACCGGTTCGGTGGACGTCTACACCGAAGGCCGCACGTTCATTCACGTGGACATCGAGCCGACCCAGATCGGCCGCGTCTTCACCCCTGACCTGGGCATCGTTTCCGACGCCGCCTCGGCCTTGACGGTGTTCATCGAAGTGGCCCGCGAATGGCAAGCCGCCGGCAAGCTGAAAAACCGCAGCGCCTGGCTGCAGGACTGCCAGCAACGCAAGGCCAGCCTGCAGCGCAAGACCCACTTCGACAACGTGCCGGTCAAGCCGCAGCGAGTGTACGAAGAAATGAACCAGGTGTTCGGCAAGGACACCTGCTACGTCAGCACCATCGGCCTGTCACAGATCGCCGGGGCGCAGTTCCTCCACGTCTACAAGCCACGCCACTGGATCAACTGCGGCCAGGCCGGCCCCTTGGGCTGGACCATTCCGGCGGCGCTGGGGGTGGTCAAGGCGGATCCGAGCCGCAAGGTCGTGGCGCTGTCGGGCGACTATGATTTCCAGTTCATGATCGAAGAGCTGGCGGTGGGTGCGCAGTTCAAGCTGCCCTACATCCATGTGGTGGTGAACAATTCCTACCTGGGTCTGATTCGCCAGGCCCAGCGCGGGTTCGACATGGATTATTGCGTGCAACTGTCCTTCGACAACCTCAACGCGCCGGAACTCAACGGCTATGGCGTGGACCACGTTGCCGTGGCCGAAGGCCTTGGGTGCAAGGCGCTGCGGGTGTTCGAACCGGCCGGTATCCAACCGGCGCTGCGCCAGGCCCAAGCGATGATCGAGGAGTTCAAGGTGCCGGTGATCGTCGAGATCATCCTGGAGCGGGTGACCAACATCTCCATGGGCACCGAGATCAACGCCGTCAATGAGTTTGAAGACTTGGCGCTTGTGGGCAACGATGCACCGACCGCCATTTCGTTGCTCGATTGACCCCCGGTGTGGGAGCGGGCTTGCTCGCGAAGACGGTTTCAGTTCCAACAAAGATGTCGGCTGACACACCGTTTTCGCGAGCAAGCCCGCTCCCACAAAGGATGCGTTCACAATATTCACAGGAGACCACCATGCCGCGTTTCGCCGCCAACCTGTCCATGCTGTTCACCGAGCAGGATTTCCTCGCCCGTTTCGAAGCCGCCGCCAAGGCCGGCTTCAGTGGGGTCGAATACCTGTTCCCCTATGACTACAGCTCCGCCGAACTCAAGGCCTTGCTCGACGCCAACGGCCTGACCCAAGTGCTGTTCAACCTGCCGGCCGGCGACTGGGCCAAGGGCGAGCGCGGCATTGCCTGCCTGCCGGACCGGGTCGAGGAGTTCCGCGCCGGTGTCGACCTGGCCATCGCCTACGCCCAGGTGCTGGGCAACACGCAGGTCAACTGCCTGTCGGGGATTCGTCCGCAGAACTGCAGTGAAACCCTGGTGGAGAAAACCTTCGTCGCCAACCTGAAATACGCCGCCGAAAAGTTGCAGGCCAAAGGCATCAAGCTGGTGATGGAAGCCATCAATACCCGCGACATTCCAGGCTTCTACCTGAACAACACCGCCCAGGCCTTGTCGATCCGTGAGCAGGTGGGCAGCGCCAACCTGTTCCTGCAATACGACATCTACCACATGCAGATCATGGAAGGTGACCTGGCCCGGACCCTGTCGGCACACCTGGGCGAGATCAACCATGTGCAACTGGCCGACAACCCGGGCCGCAACGAGCCAGGTACGGGGGAAATCAACTACCGCTTCCTGTTCGAACACTTGGACCGTATAGGCTACCAGGGTTGGGTCGGCTGTGAATACAAGCCGCTGACCACCACCGAAGCCGGCCTGGGCTGGCTGAAAACCCATAACGCGATCTGACCCGGATCTTTCCTTGTGGGAGCGGGCTTGCTCGCGAAAGCGGTGGGCCAGACAACACATCTGTGACTGATACACCGCTTTCGCGAGCAAGCCCGCTCCCACAGAAAAGCAGTTTTCCATTTGCCTGAAGTAGCAAAAAAACAAGAGGATTTTCCCATGGCTAAAATCGGATTCATCGGCACCGGCATCATGGGCCACCCCATGGCACTGAACCTGCAAAAGGCCGGCCACAGCCTGTTCCTGTCCCAGCACCACGACGCGGCTCCGGCCGACCTGCTGGCCGGTGGCGCGGTGGCGTTGGCCAACCCGAAGGAAGTGGCCCAGGAAGCCGAGTTCATCATCGTCATGGTCCCGGACACGCCGCAGGTCGACGACGTACTGTTCCGCGCCGACGGCGTGGCGGCGGGCGTGGGCGCGGGCAAGGTGGTGATCGACATGAGTTCGATCTCCCCCACCGCCACCAAGGCGTTCGCGGCGAAGATCAATGAAAAAGGCGCGCAGTACCTCGATGCCCCGGTCTCCGGTGGTGAAGTCGGTGCCAAGGCTGCGACCCTGAGCATCATGGTCGGTGGCGACAACGCCGCCTTCGAGCGCGCCCTGCCACTGTTCCAGGCCATGGGCAAGAACATCACCCTGGTGGGCGGCAACGGCGATGGCCAGACCGCCAAAGTGGCGAACCAGATCATCGTCGCCCTGAACATCCAGGCGGTGGCCGAAGCGTTGTTGTTCGCCGCGAAAAACGGTGCCGACCCGGCCAAGGTCCGTGAAGCACTGATGGGCGGTTTCGCCTCGTCGAAGATCCTCGAAGTGCACGGTGAACGCATGATCAAGGGCACCTTCGACCCGGGCTTCCGCATCAGCCTGCACCAGAAGGACCTGAACCTGGCCCTGCAAGGCGCCAAGGAACTGAACATCAACCTGCCCAACACCGCCAACGCCCAACAAGTGTTCAGCACCTGCGCGGCCATTGGCGGCAGCAACTGGGATCACTCGGCGCTGATCAAGGGGTTGGAGCATATGGCCAATTTCTCGATTCGCGACAACTGAACCACCATAAAACCCTGTGGGAGCGGGCTTGCTCGCGAAAGCAATCGACCTGTCACTGAAGTATTGACTGACACACCGCTTTCGCGAGCAAGCCCGCTCCCACAAGTGATCGAGTCGCCTCGTCTAACAACAAAAATTCCGGGAGCCCGCCATGTCGGTCGATCCGCAACAACTGCTGCGCGAGCTGTTTGCCACAGCCATCGATGCGGCCCATCCGCACCACGTCCTTGAACACTACCTGCCCAGCGACCGCAGCGGCCGGGTGATCGTCATTGGCGCCGGCAAGGCCGCGGCGGCCATGGCGCAAGTGGTCGAGCGCTGCTGGCAGGGTGAAGTGTCCGGCCTGGTGGTGACCCGCTACGGCCATGGCGCGCCCAGCCAGAAAATCGAAGTGGTGGAAGCCGCCCACCCGGTGCCTGACGCCGCGGGCCTGGCCGTGGCCCAGCGAGTACTGGAGCTGGTGAGCAATCTCTGCGAAGACGACCGGGTGATCTTTCTCTTGTCCGGCGGCGGCTCCGCCCTGCTCGCCTTGCCCGCCGAAGGCATCACCCTGGCCGACAAGCAATCGATCAACAAAGCCTTGCTCAAGTCCGGTGCGACCATCGGCGAGATGAATTGCGTGCGCAAGCACCTCTCGGCGATCAAGGGCGGGCGCCTGGCCAAGGCCTGCTGGCCGGCGACGGTGTACACCTACGCGATTTCCGATGTGCCGGGTGACCTGGCCACGGTCATCGCATCCGGCCCCACGGTGGCCGACCCCAGCACATCGGCCGAAGCCCTGGCGATTCTCCAGCGCTACCACATCGATGTGCCGGCGTCGGTACGCGACTGGCTGCACAGTCCAGCGTCGGAAACCGTCAAGCCCGGCGACCCGAGCCTGGCGCGCAGCCACTTTCAATTGATCGCCCGTCCCCAGCAATCCCTGGAAGCCGCAGCGGTGAAGGCTCGCCAAGCCGGTTTCAGCCCGTTGATCCTCGGCGACCTGGAAGGCGAATCCCGGGAGGTGGCGAAAGTCCATGCCGGCATCGCCCGGCAAATCGCCCTGCACGGCCAGCCGCTGGCGGCACCGTGCGTGATTCTCTCCGGCGGCGAAACCACCGTCACCGTGCGCGGCGATGGCCGTGGCGGGCGCAATGCCGAATTCCTGCTGAGCCTGACCGACAGCCTCAAGGGCTATCCCGGCATTTATGCACTGGCTGGCGACACCGACGGCATCGACGGTTCCGAAGACAACGCCGGCGCCCTCATGACCCCGGACAGCTATCGCCGCGCCACCGAACTGGGCCTGTGCGCCAGCGACGAGTTGGATAACAACAATGGCTACGGCTACTTCGCCGCCCTGGATGCGCTGATCGTCACCGAACCGACCCGCACCAACGTCAACGACTTTCGCGCCATCCTGATCCTCGAGAACCCCAAACATGACGCCTGATAAAAAGGTCAAGATCCTCGCGACCCTCGGTCCCGCCACCCGTGGCATCGATGACATCCGCGAGCTGGTACAGGCCGGCGTGAACATCTTCCGCCTGAACTTCAGCCACGGCGACCATGCCGACCACGCCCAGCGCTACCAGTGGATTCGTGACGTCGAGCAGCAGCTCAATTACCCCCTGGGCATCCTGATGGACCTGCAAGGCCCGAAGCTGCGGGTTGGTCAATTCGCCGGCGGCAAGGTCCTGCTGCAACGGGGACAGGCCCTGCGCCTGGACCTGGACCCGACGCCGGGTGATCAACGCCGGGTCAACCTGCCCCACCCGGAAATCATCGCGGCCCTGGAGCCCGGCATGGACCTGCTGCTGGACGACGGCAAGTTGCGCCTGCGCGTGACCGCCAGGCACTGCGACGCCATCGACACCGAAGTGCTCAACGGCGGCGAGCTGTCGGACCGCAAAGGCGTGAACGTGCCCCAGGCCATGCTCGATTTGAGCCCGTTGACCGCCAAGGACCGGCGCGATCTGAGTTTCGGCCTGGAACTGGGCGTGGACTGGGTAGCGTTGTCGTTCGTGCAGCGGCCCGAGGACATCCGCGAGGCTCGCGCGCTGATCGGCAACAAGGCGTTCCTGATGGCGAAGATCGAGAAGCCGTCGGCGGTGACCCAACTGCGGGAAATCGCCGAATTGAGCGACGCGATCATGGTCGCCCGCGGCGACCTGGGGGTCGAAGTCCCGGCCGAAAGCGTGCCGCAAATTCAGAAAAACATCATTGACACCTGCCGCGCCCTGGGCAAACCGGTGGTGGTGGCCACCCAGATGCTCGAGTCGATGCGCTTTTCCCCGGCGCCCACCCGCGCCGAAGTCACTGACGTTGCCAACGCCGTGGCCGAAGGGGCTGATGCAGTGATGCTGTCGGCGGAAACCGCTTCAGGGGATTACCCCCTTGAAGCCGTGCAGATGATGAGCAAGATCATCCGCCAGGTGGAAAACGGTCCCGACTACCAGGCGCAGTTGGACGTCAGCCGACCGAAAGCCGAAGCCACAGTGTCGGACGCCATCAGCTGCGCGATCCGGCGCATCAGCGGCATCCTGCCGGTGGCGGTGCTGGTGAACTACAGCGAATCCGGCAGCTCCAGCCTGCGCGCGGCGCGGGAACGGCCGACGGTGCCGATCCTCAACCTCACGCCGAACCTGCAGGCCGCCCGCCGCCTGACGGTGGCCTGGGGCGTGCACTCGGTGGTCAATGATCGGTTGAAGCAGGTGGACGAAGTCTGTTCCACCGCCCTGGAAATCGCCCAGGCCCAAGGCATGGCCCAGCGTGGCGATACCTTGCTGATCACCGCGGGCGTACCGTTCGGGCAGCCGGGGTCGACCAATTCGCTGCGCATCGAGACGTTGATCTAGCGTCTGTACTGGCCTCATCGCGAGCAAGCTCGCTCCCACAGGGAACTGCGGTGCCCCTGTGGGAGCGAGCTTGCTCGCGATGAGGTCGACTGGGTCCCTCTGACACACACTTACCATGCCCAACACCCACTGCCCCGACTGGGCCACCGCCCTGCTCAACGGCTTCAGCCAAGTCTTTCTCCAGCGCCATCCGCTGTGCGGCCTGCTGTGCCTGTTGGCGATTCTGCTCACGGCGCCCGCCCTGTTCGGCGGCGCGTTGCTCGGCGGGGTGGCCGGGTTGCTGACGGCCCAGCGACGCGGTTACCCCAAGGCCGACCGGCAAGCCGGACTGTTCAGCTACAACGGCATTCTGCTGGGCTTGTTGCTGAGCCTTGCGTTGCCCTGGTCCGTCCTGTTGCCACCGTTGATCATCGCCGCAGGTGGCCTCAGCGCGATGCTCACCCAGCAATGGCTCAAGCGCACCCGAGGCCCTCGCTGCCTGCCCGCCTACACCGCGCCCTTTGTCGGGCTGGCTTGGCTGCTGATGGGATTCACCCTGCCGCCGCCTCTCGCCACCTCGATTGAAATGACCCTGCCCAACCTACTGGGCGCTCATTTGAGCGGGCTGGGCCAGGTCATGTTTCTCGGCCATCCAGTGGCCGGTGCGCTGATCGCCGCCGGGCTGCTGCTGGCCAACCGGAGCGCCGGCGCTTGGGCATTGTTCGCTTCTGCCGTCGGCCTGGCCTTCACCTTGTCGCAGCATGAAAACGCAACCGCCCTGTCCGGGCTGGGCGGCTACAACCCGGTATTGGTGGCGCTGGCCCTCAGCCAACAGCGCCGCCCATGGCTACCGCTGATGGGCATCGTCCTGGCGGTCATGCTCACGCCAGGCTTTACCGCTCTCGGCCTGCCTGCCCTGACAGCGCCGTTCATCCTCGCCTGCTGGCTGATCCAGGCCACCGGCCGGGCGTGGCGTCAGGCCAGCCTCGAGATCGCGCCTTGCGCTGTACGGGGCAATCACCCTAGGCTTCGCTGATTCCGGTTCAGGCGAAAGTTATGCAAAGCAGCGACAACTGGCGTGAACGCCTCTACGTGATCATTTTCCAGACCGACACCGTGGCCGGCCGGCGCTTCGACAGCACCCTGCTGTTGATCATCCTCGCCAGCCTGGTGATCGTGATGCTCGACAGCATCGACAGCGTGCACAAGAACTATGCGGCCCTGCTGGCGGCTATCGAGTGGGGCTTCACGTTCATCTTCATCGTCGAGTACGGCCTGCGCCTGTACTGCTCGCCCAAGCCGCTGCGCTATGCCTTCAGTTTCTACGGCCTGGTGGATCTGCTGGCGATCGTGCCGGGGATCCTGGCGCTGTACTACAGCGATGCCCAATACCTGCTGATCGTTCGGATCATCCGCATGCTGCGGATTTTCCGAGTACTCAAACTCAGCCCTTACCTCAAGCAAGCCAACTACCTGATGGCGGCGCTGCGCGGGAGCAAGCAGAAAATCATCGTGTTCCTGGTCAGCGTCTCGACCCTGGTCACCGTCTTCGGCACGCTGATGTACGTCATCGAAGGCCCCGAGCACGGCTTCACCAGCATCCCCAAGGGCATCTATTGGGCTATCGTGACACTGACCACCGTAGGCTTCGGCGACATCGTGCCCAAGACGCCCCTGGGCCAAGTGGTGTCGTCCCTGGTGATGATCACCGGTTACTCGATCATCGCCGTGCCAACGGGTATTTTCACGGCTGAACTGGCCACGGCCATGCGCGGTGACCAGCTCAAGCACGATTGCCCGGTGTGCAGCAAAAACAACCACGACCACGGCGCCGCTTTCTGCTCCCGTTGTGGCAATGCACTGTTTAAGAAATTGGAATAAGCAAAGCACTTTTTGATGCTTGAAGGTCTATAGGCTTGCAGCTAGTGTGCCGGCTAATTGCCCGGACCCCCCGTTCAGATAAAAAGGAATTCGTAAGTGAAGAACTTCTTTGGCGCCTCCCTTCTCGCCGCTGGCCTGACCTTCGGCAGTCTGGCCCACGCCGCCCCGACCCTGCTTAACGTTTCCTACGACGTCATGCGCGATTTCTACAAGGACTACAACGCAGCCTTCCAGAAGCACTGGCAGGCCGAGCACAACGAAAACATCACCGTGCAAATGTCGTTCGGCGGCTCCAGCAAGCAAGCGCGCTCGGTGATCGACGGGCTGCCGGCGGATGTCATTACCATGAACATGGCCACCGACATCAACGCCCTGGCGGACAATGGCAAACTGGTGCCCGATAACTGGGTCACCCGCCTGCCAAACAACAGCGCGCCGTTCACCTCGGCGACGGTATTCATCGTGCGCAAAGGCAACCCGAAAGCGCTGAAAGACTGGCCCGACCTGCTCAAGGACGGCGTGCAGGTGATCGTGCCCAACCCGAAAACCTCCGGCAACGGTCGCTACACCTACCTCTCGGCCTGGGGTTACGTGCTGAAAAATGGCGGTGACGAGAACAAGGCCAAGGCCTTCGTCGGCAAACTGTTCAAGCAGGCGCCGGTCCTGGACACTGGCGGTCGCGCCGCGACAACCACCTTCATGACCAACCAGATCGGCGACGTGCTGGTGACCTTTGAAAACGAGGCGGAAATGATCGCCCGCGAGTTCGGCCGCGACCAGTTCGAAGTGATCTACCCAAGCGTTTCCGCCGAAGCCGAGCCACCGGTCAGCGTGGTCGACAAAGTCGTCGAGAAGAAAGGCTCCCGCGAAGCCGCCGAGGCCTACCTCAAGTACCTGTGGTCGCCCGAAGGCCAGGAAATCGCCGCCGCCAACTACCTGCGCCCACGGGACCCGGCAGTACTGGCCAAATACACCGACCGCTTCCCGAAAGTGGACTTCCTGTCCGTGGAAAAAACCTTCGGCGACTGGCGCACGGTGCAGAAGACCCACTTCAATGACGGTGGGATTTTCGACCAGATCTATAGCGGCCAGTAAGAAAACAAATGAGTCATGCGCGGCCCTGTGGCGAGGGGATTTATCCCCGCTGGGCTGCGCAGCAGTCCTAAAATCGGACACTGCTGTGTTTCAGACAAATCGCGTCGGCTGCATTTGGGGCTGCTTCGCAGCCCAACGGGGATAAATCCCCTCGCCACAAAGACAGCGCCAGCGCGCTCCCGATGCGTTCATCATCAACCGCAAGCATGTCTGATATCAGCCGCAAAGCCTGTTCCTGAGCCCTACAAGTCTTTAGCCTCGCGCCATCCTTTCAATTGATCGATGAGATTGCCATGAGTGCTCATTCACCCACCTCGCCCGGCAGCACCCTGACCCGCGGCATGGTCCTGCTCTTCGCCTTCTGCTGCGGCGCCATTGTCGCCAACATCTACTACGCCCAACCCATCATCGAACTGATCGCACCCGATGTCGGCCTGAGCAGCACCATGGCCAGCCTGATCGTCTCGCTGACCCAGATCGGTTATGCCCTGGGCCTGTTTTTCCTCGTACCGTTGGGTGACTTGCTGGAGAACCGGCGGCTGATGATTCTCACCACGCTGGTGGCGATTGCCAGCCTGTTGGGAGCGGCGTTCACCGACCAGCCGAATGTGTTCCTGCTGGTCTCGCTGCTGGTGGGATTCAGTTCGGTGTCGGTGCAAGTCCTGATTCCGCTGGCCGCGCACCTGGCACCGGAGGAATCCCGGGGGCGGGTCGTCGGTGGGATCATGGGCGGCCTGCTGCTCGGGATCCTGCTGGCGCGGCCAGTCTCCAGCGTCGTGGCCGATCACTTCGGCTGGCGGGCCATGTTCATCATCGCCGCCGCGTTGATGGCCGCGATCAGCATCGTCCTGGCGCTGACCGTGCCCAAGCGCCAGCCCGACCATAGCGCCTCTTATGGCCAACTGCTGGGTTCACTCGGCACCCTGCTGCGCCAACAACCGCTGTTGCGCCAACGGGCATTCTACCAAGCCTGTATGTTCGCCACGTTCAGTCTGTTCTGGACTGCCGTGCCGCTGGAGCTGTCACGCAACCATGGCCTGTCCCAGACTGAAATCGCCTTATTCGCCCTGGTCGGCGCCATCGGTGCCATCGCCGCGCCCATCGCCGGGCGCCTGGCGGATGCCGGCCATACCCGCAACGCCTCGCTGCTGGCGATGCTGTTCGCCAGCCTGAGTTTCCTGCCGGCGTTCATCCATCCGCTCTACAGCGTGATCGGCCTGGCGGTGACCGGCGTGGTCCTGGACTTCTGCGTGCAGATGAACATGGTCCTGGGCCAGCGCACCATCTACGCCCTCGATGCCAAGAGTCGCAGCCGGCTGAACGCGCTGTACATGACCAGCATCTTCGTCGGCGGCGCCTTCGGTTCATCGATTGCCAGTGCGGTGTACGAGCACGGCGGCTGGTTGTGGGTGGTGATCGTCGGCAGCGCCTTCCCGCTGTTGGCCTTGCTGCGCTTCTTGAGTGCCTCGCGCAAGCCGTCCCTGGCCACGGCCTGAAACCCCACCCATAAAAAATGCCCGGTCGCTCGAGGCGACCGGGCATTTTTTATGGAGCGGTCAAATCCGCACGTTGCCACGCGGCCCGGCAATCGCCCAGATGATCAGGCCCAGGACCGGTAGCAGCAGGATCAGCAGCACCCAGAGAATTTTCATCCCGGTTTCCGCGCCACTCTTGAGCACATTGATGATCGCCCAGATATCGAGCGCCAGGATAATCAGGCCGACCAGGCCGTTGAAGGTGGAACCCATGGTGTCGCTCCCAAATGGTGATAGGCACCCTTAGGATAGCGGGCCCCAGGCAAGGGTTCCGTTTTATTGCTTCAGACGTGGACCGCGACCTTGAGAGCTTCCAAGGCCGGCGCGGCGGCGACGCCGACTTCGGCACACAGTTCCAGCACCCGCGGCACATCGTTGCCGTACACCAGCACCATTTGCATTTCATCGTCGAGCAACTGGCTGAAGTTCATCAGCACGTAACCGCCGTTTTCCTTGTTCAGGCTGCTCATCTGTATCTGGATGCGGTTGAGCGCGGCCAGGGCTTCGATTTTCGCCAGCTGCTTGGGCTTGAGATTGAACGCTACGCCAGGGCCGAACGAGGCGACGATCTGTTCGAACAGGTCCACGTAGGTGTCGGCCTGGAACAGCACGGTGTCCGGCAGGCTGCCCACCACCACCCACTCACCCAACGGGATCGGGAACGTGTCGTCGTAGTTGATATCGGGGTTGGCGGCCAGGAACGCCGTCGGATCGGCGTAGGCCTGGGCCGCTTCGTCAGCGATTTTCACGATGTCCGCCTCGCCGAGGCAGCCGGAGCTGATTTTGCCGATGAGTTCGATGAGGGCGGCTTTCATGGGGGTGAATCCTGTGGCGAAGGGTGTTTTGAGGGCGGGCAGGATAGCGCATCACAACGGTCGAGTCAGGAACCTGTGGTCCCGGAGCTTTTGTGGCGAGGGGATTTATCCCCGCTGGGCTGCGAAGCAGCCCCAAAGACAGCTTGCCACACCGAGTTGTCAGGTTTTAGGGCCGCTTCGCGCCCCAGCGGGGATAAATCCCCTCGCCACAAGAGCAACGTCACTCCAGGATCACGGCCCCGGATGAAGATCAGGCCAACATCTTTTCCAACTGCGCCGTGGTGTCCACCGCGCCCATGGTCCTGGCGGCATCGAGGGCCGAGACACCGTTGGCGTCCTTGGCTTTCGGGTCGGCACCTTTGCCGATCAGGTAGTCGACGATTTCCACCCGGTTGAACATCGCCGCCATCATCAAGGCAGTACGGCCATCGAAGGACGCGCCTTCCACTTGCGCGCCGCCGTCCACCAACGCCGAGACCACTGCCAGGTCGCCCTTGAACGCCGCACCGGCAATCGGGCTCTGGCCATTGTCGTTGCGGATTTCCGGATCGGCCTTGTGCTCCAGCAGCACTTTCACCGTTTCCACATGCCCGTGGTAAGCGGCCAGCATCAACAGGGTGTCGCCCTTGTGATTGCGCAGGTTGGGCGGCAAGCCCTTGCTCAGGAGCGCGGCCATCATGGCGGCGTCGCCCTGGCGTGCGACGTTGAACACCTGCTCGGCAAACTCGGCAGCCTCTTCCGGGGTCATCTGGCGGCTTGTATCGGACATGGGAAACTCCACTCGGTTCTTCGCAAAGCGGCTAGTTTCCCGAGGGACCCGGGCGCTGTCATCCCTTTTTTCACTGTGCCCGCCATAGCCAGAATCAATAACGCAATTGTCCGTCATGGATCCGCACCGCGAGTTGCCGGTCCACCCGCACGTACGTATCGGTACCCGGCAACCAGGCGTAGACCGGCTCACCCCCAGCGACGCACGGGTCGAACCCTTCTGCCTTGAGGCGCGTCTTCTGGTACTTGAAGGTGCCGGTGGTGTCCATCTTCACCTTGATGCGCAGGAACAGCGGCACGGCATAGGTGGGCAACTTGCATTGCAAGAATTGCAGCAGCTCGCTGAAGTCCAGGGTCGCCAGGGATTCGGCCGGGGTGATCGCCGCCATGCCGGCACGGCCATTGGTGCCATTGATCTCCACGCCATAAGCCACCGCCTCGGCCACCTGCGGATGTTGCAGCAAGACGTTTTCGACTTCCGTGGTGGAGACGTTTTCGCCTTTCCAGCGATAGGTGTCGCCGAGGCGATCGACGAACTGCCCATGCCCGAAGCCGATGTTGCGCAGCAGGTCCCCGGTGTTGAAATAACGGTCGCCGGGCACGAAGACATCCCGGCAGATGGTTTTTTCGGTCAAGGCTTGCTCGGTGTAGCCGTCCAGTGGCGCCTTCTCGTCGATCCGCGCCAACAGCAGGCCCGGTTGGCCCTTGGGCACTTTTTGCATGCGGCCTTGCAGGTTGCGCAACGGCAGGCCGCTGGCATGGTCGTACTGCACCAGTTCCCAACCCATCAGGGAGAACCCGACGGTGTTGTCGAAATTCAGGACGTTAGTGAAACCGATATTGCCGTCGCTGGCCGCATACAGCTCGCAGATATGATCGATGCCGAAACGCGTCTTGAAGGCCGACCAGGCCCCGGGCCGCAGGCCGTTGCCGATCATTTTCTTCGCTCCGTGGTGGCGGTCATCGGCAACAATGGGTTGGTCGACCAGATAGCGGCACAACTCACCGACATACCCCAGTGTGGTCGCCCGGTAACGGCGTACGTCGCTCCAGAACTGGCTGGCGCTGAACTTGCGTCGAATCGCAAACCCCGATGTGCCACAGATCGCCGCGCCCCAACACACGCACAGGCCGGTGGCGTGGTACAGCGGCAAGGTGCAATAGACGACATCGTCGGGCTGCATGTCCAAGGCGATCAGGCCGAAGCTGGTGGAGGTGCGCATCCAGCGACCATGGCGAAACACCCCGGCCTTGGGCAGCCCGGTGGTGCCTGAGGTGTAGAGGTAAAAACACGGATCGTTGCAGAAGACCTCCCGGCTGCACGCTGGGTTATCGCCCGGGTAATCCTCGCAACCGGCCATCAGGTCGACGAAACCGGACGGCACATCGACGCCATCCTGATCCGCCAGCCACCAGGTCCTTTCGCTCGACAATGCGGTGCGCGCTCGCACATCGTTGAACGCCGCGACCCGCTCATCCCCGACCACTACCGCGACCGGGTTGACCAGGGCCAGGCTGTGCACCAGCGCATCGCCGGTTTGCGAGGTGTTGAGCATGGCACTGACCGCACCAACCTTGGCCATCGCCAGCACACTGATCAACAACTGCGGCCGATTCTCGACGAATATCGCCACACAGTCGCCCTTGCCGATGCCTTGGGCCAACAGGTAATGGGCGATGCGATTGGCCTGCGCGTTGACCTGTGCATAACTCAACACCGTATCGCCACACAGCAGTGCCGGGCCCTGGGGATTGCGTCGGGTGGCCTGTTCGAAACACCAGCCCAGGCCACAAGGTTGGGTCGGGTCCAGGACATTGGCCAGCTTCCTGCCCTTGACGATCCGGGGAACAGCTCTAGCGATGGCTGGCAGCTTGCGCAGCATCATGCCCCAGGTAATGGCGTCGCTGGGTGTACGACTCATGGTGATCTTCCCCGTTCGACCTCGTGGGTCTCGGTTCTTGTTATCGCTGGCGGTGATTTTGGCTCGAAAGTACGCCGGCGGTCGCGGCGCTGTACATGCGGTTTTTGCAATGTTTTGTATCTGCTGCCCGAGGCAGGCGAAGCGTGAGCACCGGAAAACGATTTGGTTCCAAATATCGTTGCCCGACCACGCAAAATGCAGGATGCACGATGGCCGTTCATGCAAGATGCACGAAAGCGAAAAGAGAGCAAAAATATAACACTTTGTTTTTAAAGTGTTTTTTTAAATTCTAAATGCTGGCACAGACAGTGCAACCACCCCTCCACGGTTTGCCACACCATGGAGCAGTCAACTATGAACATGATTCAAGAAAAGTTTGCATCCCTGTTTTCCAACTACGAAGTGACCACCCAGCCCCGCCCGGATGGCGGCATTCTGCTGACCTTGCGCAATAGCGACGGCAAGCTGTTCAAACGCACGATTTCCTACGCTCAATTGCACGCGGGGGATCAGTTGTCCTGGGCGATCAGCGCGATCCGTCGCGACTTGGCTGAACAAGCCAGCGAGTTGCCCCAGATCACCCTGCTGCAGAGTCAGCATCGGTTTGCGCTGCCGACTTACCATAGCGCTTGAGTCTGCCGGACACTCGCGTTGCTGTTGACTGGGAAAACGGCGCTTCTTTCAGAAATGGGAAGCGCCGTTTTTTTGCGTCTTGAAAAAGCCCGCCGTGTTCCGGGCGATGGGTGGGCATATCCGTTCGACGGTAACGGCCGCTCACTTTTGAACGCAGGTCAGTCTTCCAGGCGAGGAAACCGGCGAGCAATATCATCGCCGGTGAACTCAGCGACCACCCCCTGGGAATCACCCGACAAACGGATCGAAACAAAATGCGGCCGTTCCCCCTTGTCAAACCAATGCGGCGTACCGGCAGGCACCGTTATCAAATCATTCCTTTCACACAGCACCGCATAGACGTAATCGCCAATGTGCAGGTTAAACAACCCTCGACCGCTGACGAAAAATCGTACCTCGTCCTGGCCATGGCGATATTCATCAAGCCACTCAGCCTGCGGCTCGACCTGCTCGGTGTGATCGCTGCTAACACTGACCACATCCACCGCAACGTAACCGCGCTCAGTCATCAACGCATCGATCTGAGCCTGGTAAGCCGCAATGATGTTCTCCTCACTGGCCCCCGGCTGAATTTTCGCCGACGCTTCCCAACGATCAAAGCGAACGCCTTGTTCCGCCAGGGTCGCGGCAATGTCCTCGAAATGGGTCAACACCTTGTTCGGAATGTCAGGGCTCGAAACGTGATAGACGGACAGGCTGCTCATGACAATGGCTCCAGCAAATTAATGGTTCGAAGGTTCATGGCCGGTCCTCTTGCATGCGTGTCGCAATGATAACGGCTGCCGCGAACGCGGCGAGGCTGGCGAGGCTGAACGTCCAACTGGCGCCCAGGGCGTTCCAGCTGTAGCCGGAGTACAACGCGCCCAGGGCCCCGCCCGTACCGGCCAGCGCGGCATACAGCGCCTGCCCCTGGCCTTGCTGGCGAGGACCGAAGCTGCGTTGCACGAAATGGATGGCCGCGGCGTGAAAGCTGCCGAAGGTCGCCGCATGCAGCACCTGGGCGAACAACAACACCCAGAGGAACTCGGCCAGCGAGCCCAGCAACAGCCAGCGCAACGCCGCCAACAGGAAACTCGCCAGCAGTACCCGACGCACGGAAAACCGCGTCAGGATCCGGCTCATCAGCAGGAAGACCAACACTTCCGCCACCACACCGACCGCCCAGAGCAGCCCGATCAACCCACGACTGTAGCCCAGGCGTTCGAGGTGCAGCGTCAGGAAGGTGTAATACGGCCCGTGGCTCACCTGCATCAGGCCCACGCAGGTGTAGAACGCCAGCACGCCAGGGTTGCGCAGTTGCCGCAGGAAGCCCTCCCCCGCGACTCGTGGCCCCTGCAAGGGCTGGGCGTTGGGCACCCAGAAGCTGGCAAGGACGATGCCGGCCATGATCAACACCAGCGCCACCGGGTAGATGTCCAGGCTCAGCCATTCGAACAAGCGGCCGAGCACGACCACGGTGATGATGAAACCGATGGAGCCCCATAGGCGGACCTGACTGTAGCGCGAGGCCTGCCCGCTCAAGTGGGCCAGGGTGATGACTTCGAACTGCGGCAACACCGCATGCCAGAAAAACGCATGCAAGGCCATGACCATCGCCAGCCAGGCGTAGCTTTTATCGATGAAGATCAGCGAGAAGGTCAGCAGCGTGCAGATCGCGCCGAACCGCACGATCGCCAGGCGTCGGCCGGTGTAATCCCCCAGCCAGCCCCAGATGTTCGGCGCCACGCAGCGCATCAGCATCGGAATCGCCACCAGCTCACCGATGCGCGCCGCGTTGAAGCCCAGGTGATCGAAATACAGCGCCAGGAACGGCGCCGTCGAACCGAGCAGGGCGAAATAGAACAGGTAGAAGCTGGAGAGCCGCCAGTACGGCAGTGCCGCCATGGTCGTCAGGCCACGGCGGCTGGCAAGCCGGCCATCAAAGTTGCCCCAGCACCGGGGTGCTGACGCGGACGTCGGCGTTCTGGCCGCGATGACGCAGCAGGTGATCCATCAGCACGATGGCCATCATTGCTTCGGCAATAGGCGTGGCACGAATGCCGACGCACGGGTCGTGACGGCCCTTGGTGATCACATCGACAGGGTTGCCATGGATGTCGATGGAGCGTCCCGGCGTGGTGATGCTGGACGTTGGTTTCAAGGCCAGGTGCGCCACGATCGGCTGGCCCGAGGAAATGCCGCCGAGGATACCGCCGGCATTGTTGCTGAGGAAACCGTCCGGAGTCAGTTCGTCACGGTGCTCGGTGCCACGCTGGGCGACACAGGCGAAACCGGCGCCGATCTCCACGCCTTTCACCGCGTTGATGCTCATCAGCGCGTGGGCCAGCTCGGCGTCGAGGCGGTCGAAGATCGGCTCGCCCAGGCCCGGCATCACCCCTTCGGCCACCACGGTGATCTTCGCACCGACCGAATCCTGATCCCGGCGCAGCTGGTCCATGTAGGCCTCGAGTTCCGGCACCTTGTCCGGATCGGGGCAGAAGAAAGCATTCTGCTCTACCGAATCCCAGGTCTTGAACGGGATTTCGATGGGCCCCAACTGGCTCATGTAGCCACGGATGACGATGCCCTGGCTGGCCAGATATTTCTTGGCGATCGCACCGGCCGCCACGCGCATGGCGGTTTCCCGGGCCGAGCTGCGGCCGCCGCCGCGGTAATCGCGCTCGCCGTATTTGTGGTGGTAGGTGTAGTCGGCGTGGGCTGGGCGGAACAGGTCCTTGATGGCCGAGTAGTCCTTGGACTTCTGGTCGGTGTTGCGGATCAGCAAGCCAATGGCGCAGCCGGTGGTGCGCCCTTCGAACACCCCGGAGAGGATTTCGACTTCATCGGCTTCCTGCCGCTGGGTGGTGTGGCGGCTGGTGCCGGGCTTGCGGCGGTCCAGGTCTCGCTGCAGGTCGTCCAGGGAAATCTCCAGGCCCGGCGGGCAGCCGTCGACAATGGCGACCAACGCCGGGCCATGGCTTTCGCCCGCGGTGGTGACAGTGAACAGCTTGCCGTAGGTATTGCCGGACATGCAGGATGCTCCGTGAAAAACGCTGAGAGACTCAACCTTGGATTCGTAGTGGGCGCCAGTATACGCAGGCTCCCCGCGTAGTTCATCCTCGAACCTTATCGGCGGCTACCAGTCCAACCGGCACCTTCGCAACTAATGGCGTGATGATGTTAAAGCTGCTTGCCCTAAGCCTTACCTTGTTTACCGGCCTGTTTTCCTGCCTGGCCCAGGCCACGGTGCTGCAACGCCCCATCAGCCTCGACACCGGCAGCGGTGAGCTTTTCGGCTCGTTGTTGCTGCCCAAGTCCGACACGCCGGTGCCGGTTGTCCTGATCATTTCCGGGTCCGGTCCTACGGATCGCGACGGCAACAACCCCGAGGGCGGGCGCAACGACAGCCTCAAGCGCCTGGCCTGGGTGCTGGCCAGGCACAACATCGCCAGCGTGCGCTATGACAAACGTGGCGTGGCCGCCAGCCTCGCGGCGACCCCGGACGAGCGCAACCTGAGCGTCGAGGCCTATGTGGCCGATGCCGTGGCCTGGAGCCACAAGCTCGCCGCCGATCCCCGCCTGGGCCCGTTGATTTTGCTGGGCCACAGTGAAGGCGCGTTGATCGCCAGCCTCGCCGCGCCCCAGGCCAACGCGGCAGCGGTGATTTCGCTGTCCGGCAGTGCCCGGCCGATCGACCAGGTATTGCGCCAACAACTGAGCAACCGCCTGCCGCCGCCGTTGATGCTGCGCAGCAATGAGCTGCTCGACAGCCTCAAGGCCGGTCGGCTCGACAGCAACGTGCCGGCGCAACTGCAGGTCATCTTCCGCCCCAGCGTACAGCCCTACCTGATCTCGCTGTTCCGCCAGGACCCGGCCCGGGCCTTCGCCGCGTTGCAGATGCCAGCCTTGATCATTCAGGGCAGCAACGATATCCAGGTCGGCACCGATGATGCCCGGCAGTTGAAAGCCGCCAAGCCCGACGCTGAACTGGCGCTGATCGAAGGCATGAACCACGTGATGCGCATCGTGCCCAACGACGTGAAACGACAACTGGCCTCCTACAAGGACCCCAACCTGCCCTTGGCGGCCGAACTGGGTACGCGGATTTTGCGTTTTATTGACTCGTTAGCCGCGCGTTAGGCGGTTTTAGTCGATTTAGCTTCAGTACTGGCAAAAACAGCCGATAACCCGGTGTCGGATAGCGCAATGGCTACCGACCCGCCGGCCTGGACAGGATTTTGCCGTTATGACTGAAACTCAAGCTTCCCCCGACACCGCCGCCGAAGCCCCCGCCTCGTCTGCGGTGGAACTGCCGTGGGCCGACGTGCATACCGAGCATCACAAAATGCTCCGCCTGGCGCCGCTCAAGACCGACCGCGCCACCGGTGTGCGGCCGCTGCGGTTTGTCGAGTTCAGCTATGTCGAGCGCCACAGCAAGGAACGCAGCCTGCTGCGCATGAGCATCCAGTTGCCGAACCAGCGGGTGCGCAAGGAACAGAATCACCTGGATGTCTGGGCCGACCACGTCGAAAAACGCCTGTTCTTTTCGCCGGAAAATCTGCAAATCGAGCCGTTGAACCGTGGCATCGGCCGTTTCCTCGCGGCCCAAGGCATTACCTGGGCCAAGAAACGCTGGTCGGCCTATCGGGTCGAGGGTTCCGACCTGGATAACAAGGACGCCCTCAACGAAGACACTCGCCTGCGCCGCGACCGCTTTCTCAAGGCCCAGGGTTTCGAGGTGGCCTACGCCGACGCCCAGCACCTCAAGGGCAGCATCAAGCCGGCCCAGGTTGGCGATTTGGTCGGGGACTGGAACACCGAAAAGCTGCAGTTCGTGACCATCCTTGAAGCCGCGCAGATGCTGCAGCAAGCCGAGCAGAACCTGGCGGAACAGGAAGTCAAACTCAAGCAGCAGGAAGAAAAGGTCACCAAGTTCAAGCGCGAAGACGCCGGCCTGCGCTTCACCATCACCTGCCTGGTGGCGTTTGCCATGTTCCAGGCGGGATTGCTGATCTGGATTGCGACGCGGCACTGATTGTCAGCGGCTCGGCTTACTCCACAACCCTGTGGCGAGGGGATTTATCCCCGCTGGGGTGCGAAGCGCCCCCCAAACCTGCCCACGCGGTGTATCAGGAAAGTTGCGGGGGCTGCTACGCCGCCCAACGGGGATAAATCCCCTCGCCACAAAAGCCACTCACCGTCGATCTGATCAAACCCGCGAAGCGAACAACCCCTGGTGCTGGCGGCACTGCTCGGCGCTGAGCATGAACACGCCATGGCCGCCGCGCTCGAAGTCGAGCCAGGCGAAATCGACTTCAGGGTACAGCGCCTCGACGTGCACCTGACTGTTGCCGACCTCGACAATCAACAACCCCTTCTCGGTCAGATGATCGGCCGCCTCGGCCAGCATCCGGCGAACCAGGTTCAAGCCATCATCGCCACAGGCCAGGCCCAGCTCCGGTTCGTGCTGGTATTCCTGCGGCATGTCGGCGAAGTCTTCTGCATCGACGTAGGGTGGGTTCGACACGATCAGGTCGAAACGCTGCCCCGGCAAACCGTCGAAACCATCGCCCTGGACGGTGAACACGCGCTCATCGACGCCATGGCGCTCGATGTTCTGGTTGGCCACTTCCAGTGCTTCGAACGACAGGTCGGCCAGCACCACCTCGGCCTCCGGGAATTCATAGGCACAGGCAATGCCGATGCAGCCGGAACCGGTGCACAAATCGAGAATCCGTGCCGGCGCCTGGCCCAGCCAAGGCTCAAAACGCTTTTCGATCAGCTCACCGATGGGCGAGCGCGGAATGAGCACGCGTTCATCGACGATGAACGACATTCCACAGAACCAGGCCTCACCCAACAGGTAAGCCGCCGGAATGCGCTCGGCAATACGCCGACGCAGCAGACGCTGCACATGGACCAACTCTTCGTCTTCAAGACGGCAGTCCAGATAGCTATCGGCAATTTCCCACGGCAGGTGCAACGCGCCCAACACCAGTTGCCGGGCTTCGTCCCACGCATTGTCGGTGCCATGGCCGAAAAACAGATCCTCCCCATGGAAACGGCTGACGGCCCAACGGATGTGGTCGCGCAGGGTACGGAGACGGGAAGTGATCACGGCGGCAAACTCCAGAAAAATCGACGGGCGAGTCTACCAGCCAAACGCGGCCCCACCCAAACACGCCTTGATGACGAACGAAAAGCTCCGGACCAATCGTAGGATTTATCCCTTTTTTGCACTATCTATTGAACAGGACGAGCATCTTGACAAGGCTGTAGGCCAGCAACGGCGGCCCTTGCGATGGAAGCGATTCACAGAACCGCTCAGCCAGAGGACAATGTCGCAAAAGCCCCACTCGAAGGAGCCCCAGAATGTCCGTTCCAAAAACGATGTTTCAACTCAGCGGCCGTGGTTACGCAGCGGCCAATCTGAGTCAAGCGACCTTGATCATCATCGATGCCCAGAAGGAATACCTCGCAGGGCCCCTGGCCCTGAGCGGCATGGATGCAGCCGTCGCGAACATCAAGCAACTGCTCGGCGCGGCCCGTACAGCCGGTCGCCCGATCGTGCATGTGCGCCACCTGGGCACCCATGGCGGGCTGTTCGATCCACAAGGCGAACGCGGGGAATTCATTTCCGGCCTCGAACCCCAGGGCGACGAAACCGTGGTCGAAAAGTTGCTACCCAGCGCCTTCCACGGCACCGAACTGAAAAAGCGCCTGGAAGATTTCGGCCCCCTGGACCTGATCGTGTGTGGGTTCATGAGCCACTCCAGTGTCAGCACCACCGTACGTGCCGCCAAGAACCTGGGCTTTCGCTGCACCCTGGTGGAGGACGCCTGCGCCACCCGCGACCTGCCTTACAAGGGCGGCGTCCTCAGCGCCGAACACGTGCAGCAGACCGAAATGGCGATCATGGCCGACAACTTCGCCACCCTGGCCTTGACCCGCGACTTCATCTGATGCGCCTTGATGAGCGGCCCGTCCTGCCGCTCATCCGCAAAAGCCTCTCGTTTGCCGCAATTGCCCTACCTTCAGGAACAACCCGAATATCTTCCGGTCGAAGGGCCGATACCCATTGAGGAAGGTCGGAATGAAGTTATCCGATGGTTTTGACGCACGTCGCTTGCGGCCCAAGGGCCCGAGCAACTGGCGTTTTCGTTTTGGCGCGGCGATCGCTGCGCTCCTGGCAACACTCGGTGTCCTGCTGGCCATGGCCGGTGCGGCCAGCCTGCTGGGCCGTCCACCCGCACTGGGCGAGTTGAATGCCACCCCGCTGGGTTCGGCGATCATCCTGGCAGCCGGTCTTGTCGTATTGCTATTGGGCGTCTGGCTCTGGCGCCGCTGCCGCCGTCGCGCCCGCCAATCCCTGGAGCTGGCCATGGCTCCACACCTGATGAAAAAGCACGACTGATCCGCCACCCGACGTTTTGTCGCGCCTGATCCCGCCAGAGTTGGGTAAACTGGTCGGCTTCGCGGAGGCTGACATGCAAGACGACGACTTTTCCCTGTTCAAAAGTGCGATCCAGGGCGTAAAACCGATCAAGCACGACCGTGCCGAGACCGGCAAGCCCAAGGCCGATCGCGCGCAAATCGCCAAGCTGCGCCAGGCCGCCACCGTGCGCACCGACGCCACGACCGTGGACGGACTGTCCGATCAGTTCGTGATCGACGTCGGGCCGGAAGACGAGTTGATGTGGGCACGCGACGGTGTCCAGGAAAGCCAGATGCGCAAGCTGAAGGTCGGCCAGATCCCCTTCGAAGGCAGCCTCGACCTGCACGGCATGAGCGTCGAAAAGGCCCGGGAAACCCTTTGGGCGTTCCTGGCCGAAGCCACCCGATTCGAAATCCGCTGCGTGCGCGTCACCCATGGCAAAGCCGTACGCCTGGATGGCAAGCGACCGATGATCAAGAGCCACGTCAACACCTGGTTGCGCCAGCACCCGCAAGTGCTGGGCTTCACCTCCTGCCAGGCGAAACACGGTGGCGCCGGGGCGGTCTACGTGATGCTCAAGCGCACCATGATGGAAGGCCGCGACGAATAGCCTTCGTCTGCCGGGCTTGCAGCGCCGTGTCCGCTGCCGCCCCCAGCCCTTTGCGAAAAATCCCACAGGTTGCTTCATGTCTCTGGAACAGAATTACACCGCTATGTAGGGTGGGTTCTGCCTGGTCGTTAGAGGTAAGAAAATTTACCCAGCATGTATTTGTGCCCATCCGCGTCGACAGCGTCAAAACCATGAACTATGTTCAGATTCAATATCGCTTTCGCTTCGGTGCAGCCGATCAGCATCGTGCGCTTTTCGCAACGTTGGATCTACATGGCACAAGGATCAGCAATCTATGAGCACAACACAATCGGTAACCGTATCCGTGGTGGGGGGGCCTAGCGCAACGGTACCTTGGTCCTCAGGCATGAACGCACAACAGGCGTTGGAAGGGGCCTATAACATAATCAACAACACCAGCGTATTTACCTATGCACTGCAATACTACGGGGGCAATCTTGGGTATTTGGTCATGATGATTAATGAGACATACGATTCATTCATTTCATCCTCGGCGCCATTTCTTTATTGGGAGTTTTTAGTCAACGGGTCACCTGCCGCGACAGGAATAGACTCTGTCATGCTCCAGCCCGGTGATACCGTAAGCTTCGAACTTGAAATCTATGATGCGGTCAAACACACTCACTCGACAATCGCGGGCAAGAAAGAGTTCCAAGCAAGCATTACCACACTGAAAAAACAAGATTAAAGCACCGAGAAATTGCAGCGTCGTCGGTTTCTGTATCCTTGAAGAATGCTTGCAACCCGAGAATACAATGCCCTCACTGTCGCTTGTCAGTAGCCTGGCAAGAAGTAAAAATGGAGTATCTATGATTATTCCGATTACCGATGACACTGTCCCTAATGGTGGTGGTAGCTATGAAAAAGACGAAACCCTTAAAATCGGGGTTAAGTCCATGCAGAAAAAAGAATTTTTGTTTTCGGAAAGAGTAAAATTCAACATCAAACTCGGTACGGCCTCCCGAGGAATAATGGTTGCTGACGAAGGGACTCCGCTGGCAAAGCTCGGACCGGAAGAGAAGCTCTATATACTTGGACATAGCTCCTCAGGTGACAATCTGTTATCAGGAAAAACACCATCCGAGCTACTTGACCACCTTATCAAGCGTGGTTTGGACCTGATGCGCCCACTAAAAATTGTCCTTGTATCCTGTAATGCCGGAAGTCGCCTCACGGGAAAAAGCTTCGCCGAACTTTTTTTTGCCGAGGCATTTACGCGAATAGAAAAAAAACTCAGCTGGGACAACATGCAGATCAACATAAACCACAAAGCAAAAACCAATGGCGGTCATACATTATGGGTAAAAGCTCCGAAGGGAATGATCTCCTTTTCAAATCTCCACGATCTCAAGCCTCACATCCTCCCTCCTGAGTTTTACCCGGAATACCAACAACTAAAATCAAATCTCGATCTTAAAAAGATAGAAAAAGCATACCTCGAAGAGTGGCTCCAAAAAAAGATGCGAACAACTTTATGCACCGATTGGCAGTTCCTTCCCGAGTCCTCCGCACAAATGCGTTGGGGGCTGGGTGGTGAGAATCCGGCAGCACCTTGATATTGCCTTGTACCAATTACGCACCACTGGATTGGGGAGCTAACCAGATAATAAGTCGATAGGCGAAACAGAGCCGTAGGAAGCAGGCGAAGTCACCCTGTATTTTCCCTCCTACGAAGAATTTTGAGTTCATCCAGCTGTCCAGTGTCACCGACAAGCATTTCCAGGCGCCACTGAGCGAATTCGACATCCGCATCCACCGGTTATATAAGTGTCGACACACCTATGCAACCCTGTGCGTCATGGCGGGCATGAACCCTGCTTTTATTGCTACACAGCTAGGGCACAGCGTCCAGATGTTAATTTCGACTTATGCCCGTCGGATATTCGAGCACTGATTGGAGTGAGCTAGGTAATTTAGCGAACAGGTTAAGCGTAGGCGATCCCTCCTGGCAATGAAGCCCTCAATGAAAAGCCCCGCAATTGCGGGGCTTAAGTTTTCTCATACACGCTTCAAAATGATTCGACTGGCTTATTGACCTGCTTTTCAAGCTTTTTTTGGTCAAGCTTGGGAAGGGAGAACTTTAGAATCATATACGCATCGTTACCCACGCCACTGACGATGAAATCCGCAGTCCTCACATTATCTGGCGCCATTTCCACCAGACGACGAAAATCCCTTGCACCGTCAATCGGGAAATCGTTTTCAATGAAAGTGTAAATGATATTACCCGCATTCAAAGCTGCGCTTTCATAATCAGTCATCTGATGGGCTGCCTCTTGGACGTTCGCCGACTTGCCCAGTACTTGAAGCACATCCAGAAGAGACTTACCGTCGCTGATCACTACCATTTCAAAGTTCTTCTTCACGGCAGTCATGGCACGTAAAAACAACTCACGATCCAGCGGTGAAAGCAGCGAAACCATCGAAAGCTTATCGTTTTTAAAAACTAACGACGCAGTGAACTTATGTTCAATAAAAGCTAATTCGATACATTTCGATTTAGTATCTGGGCTCGTCGTGCAATCGTAATAACCGTCCGCCTCGGTGTATTTAGTGATCGGCGAATCGTAGGCGTAATCCTTAAACAGGTTGTCCGCTGCGGCTGCATTCTGCGTTCCCGAGAGAATGGCGACCATGGACAGGGCCAGCGCACAGGTTCTTTTAAGCATGGATTCCGTTCCTGAGATGAGGGCAAGAGGTAGCGTAATGCTATCAGCCTTGAAATAGATTTGTCTCCTCAACCCAAGCAGGCCGGTACGGTCAACCGAGACCTCAGGACAGCATCGACCGGATTGCAGCTTCGCGCCCGCCGGCCATACAACTGCCGTCACACTTAAGCTACCATGTGCAACACGGCGGGTATTAATCCCTGCAATCACTGCCTCTCAGCTTGGTCAAAGCGTCAGTTGCTGTCGACCTATGCCCTGTGGGTCTCCGGTACCGACTGGATGGCCTGGGCAGAATCGAAACGCTCGATTGGTACAAAATTGGTACAGACAGAACAAGTACCCTCCTGAAACCCTTATGGAATCAGCCTCTGTGACACTGGAACAGAACTACACCGCGATTCTCGGCCAACTCGGCGAGGACGTTTCCCGCGAGGGCCTGCTCGATACGCCCAAGCGCGCTGCCAAGGCCATGCAGTACCTCTGCCGCGGTTATGAACAGACGCTGGAAGAAGTCACCAACGGTGCCTTGTTCAGCTCCGATAACAGCGAGATGGTGCTGGTCAAGGACATCGAGTTGTACTCGTTGTGCGAACACCACCTGCTGCCTTTCATCGGCAAGGCCCACGTGGCCTACATTCCCAGCGGCAAGGTGCTGGGGTTGTCGAAAGTCGCCCGCATCGTCGACATGTATGCGCGGCGCCTGCAGATCCAGGAAAACCTCAGCCGCCAGATCGCCGACGCGGTCCAGCAAGTGACCGGCGCCCTGGGCGTGGCGGTGGTGATCGAGGCCAAGCACATGTGCATGATGATGCGCGGTGTGGAAAAGCAGAATTCCTCGATGATCACTTCGGTGATGCTCGGCGAGTTCCGGGAAAACGCCGCCACGCGCAGCGAATTCCTCAGCCTCATCAAGTAACCCGCCCCAAGAAAAAACCGGCGTGCATCGCCGGTTTTTTTTCGCCGGTGAAAAATCAGGTAAGCTGCGCGCCCTCTTCTTCCCCGCCGCGAGGCTGAATACCGTGATCGTCAAAGCGCTTCGAGTTGGCCTGGGCCAGCTCATCATCCTCATCGACTTCATCACTCGCCCAAGCAAGAAACAGCGCCCGACCGAGGCCCAGGCACAGGTCGACCAGGCCGCCCGCAGCCTGACGCTGTATCAATTCCACGCCTGCCCGTTCTGCGTGAAGACCCGCCGCACGTTGCGCCGCCTCAATGTGCCGGTGGCCCTGCGCGATGCGAAAAACAACGCGCAGGATCGCCAGACGCTGCTGGAACAAGGCGGCAAGATCAAAGTGCCGTGCCTGCGTATCGAAGAGAATGGCGAGACCACCTGGATGTATGACTCCAAGGTGATCATTGAGTATCTGGATAAGCGGTTCTCTGCAGCCTGACAATTTCTACTGTGACTACTGGCCCCATCGCGAGCAAGCTCGGCTCCCACAGGGGAAGGTCCACTGTGGGAGCCGAGCTTGCTCGCGATGAGGCCCGGACAGCCACCACAAAGCCCTTGATATCAAGCCGCTTTTGCAGCCAACGCCTCCCGCACCACTCCCGCCAACCGCTTGAGCCCTTCATCCAGCCGCGCCGGGTCGATGTGGCTGAAGTTCAAGCGCAAGTGCCCCGGATGCTGGTCCGGCTCCGGGAAGAACGGCTCCCCCGGCATGAACGCAACGTCGGCCGCCAGCGCGGCAGCGAGCAAGGTGCGGGTGTCCAGCGGTTGCCTGAGGGTCAGCCAGAAAAACAACCCGCCCTGGGGCACGTTCCAGTCCGCGATATCAGAGAAATGCTTTTGCAACGCCGCCTGGAACCGATCGCGACGGTCCCGGTAGAAATCCCTCAGTTCACTCAAATGGCTGCGGTACTGTTCGGTACCGATCCATTGCAGCGCCTGCCACTGACCGATGCGGTTGGTGTGCAGGTCCGCCGACTGCTTGAGCCGCAGCAGGTGCGGGAACAAATCCGGGCTGGCGATCAGGTAGCCTACTCGTAGTCCCGGCAACAGGGTTTTCGACACGGTACCGGTATAGATCCAACTGGCCTTCTTCAAGCGACTGACGATCGGCGTGGCACTGCCGCCATCGAACGTCAGCTCGCGGTAGGGTTCGTCCTCAATCAGGGTGACGCCAAACTCGTCCAGCAGCGCCGCCACGGCATCGCGCTTGGCTTCGCTGTAGCGCACCGCCGAGGGGTTCTGGAACGTCGGAATCAGGTAGATGAACGCTGGCCGATGCTGCTCCAGGCGGGCCCGCAACTGGTGCAGGTCGGGGCCGTCGGCCTCCAGGGGCACGGTGATGCAGTCGGCGCCGAACAGTTGGAAGATTTGCAACGCCGCCAGGTAGGTCGGCGCTTCGAGCATCACTTCAGTGCCCACGTCGATGTGCAGCTTGGCCGCCAGGTCGAGAGTTTGCTGGGAGCCGCTGACCACCAACACCTGACTCGCCTCACAGGCCACACCCAGCCCCCGCGCCTGGGCCGCCAGGGCTTCGCGCAGGGCCGGTTCGCCTTCGCTCATGCCGTACTGGCCCATGGACAACGGCATGGCCGTCCATTCCACCTTCGGCAGCATGGCTTCGGCCGGCAGGCCGCCGGCGAACGACATCACTTCAGGGCGCTGCGCCGCCGCGAGGATTTCTCGAATCAAAGAACTTTTGAGGCGCGAGACACGTTCGGAAAAAGCCATGGGGGGGTCACCTGTAGCGGGTCGCTGGAAGAATGAGTCAAACTGATTGACCGAAATTACTCCGACCTCTCTGGATACGTCAATATGATTGACCTTAAAAACCCGACCTCCCAACAAATGGCCATGGAAGCGTTTTTCTTCGGTTACCAGGCGTTCACCGCCAAGGCCGATGAAATGCTCGAACGCCGTGGGTTGAGTCGGGTCCACCAGCGCATCGTTTTTTTCATCGCCCGCTACCCGTCCCTGAGCGTGAAGGAATTGCTGGCGCTGCTCGGGGTGAGCAAGCAGGCGCTGAACATGCCGTTGCGGCAGTTGATGGAAATGCACTTGGTGAACAGCGTCGCGTCCGAGACCGACAAGCGTAAGCGGCTGCTGGAACTGACGACCGAGGGCGAGCGGTTCGAGCAGGCGTTGCGGCGTGAGCAGGTAAAATTGCTGGAGCGGGTGTTTGCCGAGGCTGGGGAGGCGGCGGTGAATGGGTGGTTGGCGGTGAACCTGGCACTGGGCAAGTCTGGCGACTGAAGGCGTCTGATCCGACGCTATCGCGAGCAAGCTCGCTCCCACAGGGTGGACGTCGCCAGACACAAATCTTGCATTCACCACAGCCCATTGTGGGAGCGAGCTCGCTCGCGATAGCGCCCGCAAGGGCGATATATCCCTATCGCCAGACATTTCGTCGACAACACAGAAAACATTATTTGCATTATTTGTATACAAAAGCATAATTCGCTTCGTGCGAGTTCCTGACCAAAAGGTCAACATACTTCGCCAGCCTTACCTGCCTCAGCGCATCGCAGCCCCCCAGGGCGTTTGCGGTGCTGGAAATAACAATAAGACTCTTGAGGAGTACTCGCTGTGGAAAGCCGCAAACCCGAAGCCCGGACGCTGGACCTCTCGCCGCCACTACGCAGTGGCTGGCTGGAACGCATCTTCAAACTCAGCTTGCATGGCACCACGGTGAAGACCGAGCTGATTGCCGGCCTGACGACCTTCATCACCATGGCCTACATCATCTTCGTCAACCCCAACATCATGGCCGACGCCGGCATCGATCACGGTGCCGCCTTCGTCGCCACCTGCATCGCCGCCGCCCTGGGCTGCCTGCTGATGGGCCTGTACGCCAACTGGCCGGTGGGCCTGGCACCGGGCATGGGCCTGAACGCGTTCTTCACCTACACCGTGGTCGGCACCATGGGCTACAACTGGGAAACCGCGTTGGGCGCGGTGTTCATTTCCGGTGTGCTGTTCATGATCCTGACCCTGTCACGGGTGCGCGAATGGCTGCTCAACAGCATTCCAGTAAGCCTGCGGTTCGCCATGGGCGCGGGGGTCGGGTTGTTCCTCGGGCTGATCGGCCTGAAAACCGCCGGGATCATCGTCGACAGCCCCGCCACCCTGATCAAGCTCGGTTCGTTGCGTGAGCCCGGTCCGCTGTTGGCTGCCGTGTGCTTCCTGATGATCGCCGTGCTCAGTTATCACCGCGTGTTCGGGGCGATCCTGATCAGCATCATCGCCGTGACCCTGGCCGGCTGGGGGCTGGGGTTGGTGCAGTACAACGGCGTCATGTCGACCCCGCCCAGCCTGGCCCCGACCTGGATGGCGATGGACGTGGCCGGTGTGTTCAACGTCAGCATGATCAGCGTGGTGCTGGCCTTCCTGTTCGTGCACATGTTCGACACCGCCGGCACCTTGATGGGCGTCGCCCAGCGGGCCGGGCTGGTGAAAGCCGATGGCAAGATCGAGAACCTGTCCCGCGCCTTGAAAGCCGACAGCGCCTCCAGCGTATTCGGTGCCATGGTCGGTGTGCCGCCGGTGACCAGCTACGTCGAAAGTGCCGCCGGTGTGGCCGCCGGTGGCCGCACCGGGCTTACCGCCGTGACCGTCGGTGTGCTATTTATTGCCGCCATGTTCTTCGCACCGCTGGCCGGGATGATCCCGGCCTATGCCACGGCCGGCGCGTTGATCTACGTGGCCATGCTGATGATGGGCGGCATGGCCCACATCGAATGGGACGAACCGACCGACAGCATTCCAGCCATCGTCACGGCCATCATGATGCCCCTGACGTTCTCGGTCGCCGACGGTATCGCCCTGGGGTTCATCACCTACGTGGTGCTCAAGGCCGGTACCGGTAAACACAAGGAAATCTCCGTCAGCCTGTGGGTGCTCTGCGCGATCTTCATCGCCAAGTTCATCTTCTTGTAAGCGATACCGTAACCACCCCGCCTCACCCTTGGGTGAGGCTTTTGTCCATCAGGAGCAAAGCAATGAATCTGGAAACCTGGCTGTTGTTCAGTGGCGCCGCCTTGGTGGTGATCCTCATCCCCGGCCCGCTGTCGCTGTTGATGATCGGCAACAGCCTGAACTATGGCCTGCGCCGCTCGTACCCGGCATTCCTCGGCGGGGTGGTCGCGTCGATCTGTCTGCTGAGCGCTTCGGCGCTGGGACTCGGTGCGTTGTTGCTGGCATCGGAGCAATTGTTCAGCGCCCTGAAGATCGTCGGTGCCCTGTACCTGTTCTACCTGGCCTGGCAGAGCTGGCAACAATCCCGGCAACCTGCCCAAGGCGCCGAAGTGCCCCAGGCCGCCGCAGTGCCACGTTTCCGCGCGTTGTTCGGCCGGGCGTTCGTGCTGGGCGCCAGCAATCCGAAGGACATCCTGTTCTTTGCCGCTTTCCTGCCGCAGTTCCTGAGCGCCGAACAACCTTTCCTGCCGCAACTGCTGATCATGATCGCCACCTGGACCGTACTCGACCTGATCTGCAAGCTGGCCTACGGCCTCGGCGCCCACGGCGCGGCCCGGTATCTGCGTACGGGCAAAGGTCAGAGCTGGTTCAACCGGATCAGCGCGGGTCTGTTTGGCGGCGCGGGTGCAGCTTCCTTAATGTCCGCCCACTGAGCCCTCGGCTTTGCGAATGCCTTTGTGTGCGGCATTCGCAAAACATCGCAACAACCCATCGATATACAGCACTCGGGAAAACACCTTACATAGAGGGCCAATTCAAACGTCGTTGAACAAGGAAGTTCACAATGGCCCAACTTATAACGCCCTCTCCCGCTGCTGACGACCGGGGAGTCGTCATTAGCGATATTGTCTTTCAGGCCAATGAGCATACGATCGAGACGCTCGACTTCAAAGTCGCCGATCAAGCGCGACTCAATCCGGAACACAAGCACCGGCAAGCCCAACTCGAAGTCGTCGACAAACTTTACGGCCCGCTCCAGATCGGCTCCGTAGCCGTGACCCGCTCCGCCCTGAATGCGCTGGGTGCAACCACTGACGGTCAGGTATTGAACGGTGAAAACAGTTTCTTTCGCATCGCCAGTCGTTTTTTCCTGGACTCACTGCAGTTCAATGCAGCGGATGTCGAAACCCATATAAAACTGACCGCCGATGCAAACGACTATCGCCTGCCGACATTGCTTTTTGAAATAGCCAGCCAACGCTCACGCTCTGCACGCCCGTTATTAAGAGCAAACCTTGCAGTACAGACTGAAGCGGGCAGTTACCACAAGATCCTGGAAAAACTCCTGAAGTCTGCGCAGGGCCTCGACCCTCATCAGTTTGCCCAGACGTCACTGAGCTGGGTAAACAAGACCAAAAGCCAGATCCTCATCCCCACCGGCCTGGGGCTCCAGGCCTTCGGAATCTACAGCGGCCTGCGCGGCCTGCAAGACGCCATCCGCAACAAGGACGATTACCAGACCCTGTTCAACGGCGCCAGCGTGGCCGCCGAAGTGGCTTCCTTGGGCGTCGAAGCGCTGGTGACCCGACAAGCCACGCAAATGATCCGGGCCGGTCAGCGCTCCCTGGGGGATTTCGCGAAAACCACCTTCGCGACTCGACTGGCCCGGGGAAGCGGGCTGATTGCCAGCGTGTTGACCCTGCCTTTCGATATCGTCTCTGCAGTTGACGCTTTCAAGGCCGCCGCCAACGCGAGTGGCAAAGCGGCCACCGATCATTACGTCAGTGCCGCCTTGAGCGTCACCAGCGCCGCGATGACCCTGACCATCGGCATGGCCGCTCTGGCGGGCTTCAGTTCAGCCGGTCCGGTGGGCCTTGCCGCCGGGCTTATCCTGGTGGTCGGGTCACAGGTCTGGGGGGCGATTCGCCAGGTCGATGAGATCGACGACTACATAACCCTCAGCGCCCACGAGCGCCTGCGAACGGGTTGGCTCGCCTTCTGGACAATCAGCCCTGACGACGATATCCAGGAGCGCTACACCCTCGCCAAGGCGACCGCCGAACACACCAGGCAACTGCGGGCCAACGCCTTGAACTTGCTCAAGGGCCCGTTGAAAGACAGCACCGAGGCGATCGTGAACGGTCGATTCACCGTGGAACTCGAGCAAGTGACCTACAACACCTGGAACTGGTGGACCGGCGAAAAGTATCAGGCAACGAACGCGCGCCCGAAAATCAAGGACAGCGATGACTGGATCGATGCCCGCCAAGGCGTCACGCTCGAAACCCCTGGCGCAGTCATCGAAGCGGCGGCTGAGCACAAAGGCATCCGTTGGTATATCGGTGGCGGCAACGACACGATTTTCGGGGTTGAAAACAAGCCGAACGTTTTCCACTACGGCTCAGGCGTCAAGCGACTGAGGGGCGGCGCGAAAGACGATGTATTCGTTTTCGAAGGCTCGACATCCATTGCCCCGGGAGACGAAGTACCTGCGCCGAACCGGCTGGTAGGCGGCTCGGGTAACGACACGTTGATACTGGCCGGCAATTCCGGCCATGGCCAGGTGCCGCGACTGGGTTATCACATCGACCTGGAGGCGGGGCAGGCAGCCATCATCACTCAGGAAGCTCCCAAGAGCGAAAGCGGACAGTATCGCCACGCGCTTCTTGAAGGCATCGAACATGTGGAAATCCTTGAGGGCGGCACCCATGTCATCAAGGGCAGCGCCGGCGCGAACATCATCAAGTCCCGGGGCAACGATCTCATCGAGGCCGGCGCGGGAGACGACCGGATCTTCATTCTCGGCGGCAACAACCGCAACGCCGACGGCGGGCCCGGGGACGATGCCTACGTCATCGCCCACAAACCCGGCCACGTATCGATCACCGAGGACGGCATGGGCAGCAGCGTCATTTCCCTGGACTGGCGCGCCGACCTGATTGAAAGCTGGGTGATCGAGCAGGGCAACCTGGTGATCACGTCGTGCTTCGATGGCAATGACTGGGAGTCACGCAAAGTCACCCTCAACAATGTCTATGCCGATACGGACTATCCAAGAGCATTACAGAACAACCGCCTGACCTTCACGACAAAGGACGGCTTCCACTGGATGCCAGACCTGCCGGAGACGCTGGAGCACGACAGCCCCCTCGTCATTGAAGCGGTCATGGTGCAACACGGCATTCCCCGGAACCCGGCCATCCTCAATGACCGAAGCGAGCGCTGGGTGGCCCACGATAAGGACACGAGCTACTACGTTTCCCGGTTGATTGAATTCACCACGCTCAAGGTGAGGCAGAAAAGTGAGTATTGCACCACGCTTCACCTGGACTATGCCCATAGCGAACTGACCCGGGTCGAAGCTCACTACAACGCCTATGTCATCCAGGAAGACGGAGGGGACACGGTGAAATATGGTGAGTGCGGTCTCACCCTGGATTTTGGCAGTCGCCGTGTCGTCCTGAACAACCTGGCCCGTTCCGATGAGCGCTACAGCGCACGGACAAAGACCACCGGGCGACGTGCGTTTTCCGCATTGGATTCGCAGCACACGTTTATCCTGATCCTGCGCGACGGCGCCTCCTACCGCCTGGCCATCCCCACCCCCGACCCCGCGCGGTTGCTGGATAAGGGATTCATCGACAAGGATCCGGTGCAATGGAAGACACAAGCCCCCCTTTCACTCACGCCCACCAGAAAGCACTACGCGTTTCTCCAGCCCCTGGATAAGAAGCCCCATCCCATGGGCAGCCAGGCCACCTGCGCGATGCTCACGCCCGCCGTTGAGCAGACCGGTATCGAAGTGCTGACAGGCCAAGGCTCCACGTACCTTGTCCACCTGAGCCCGGGCATGACACTGCGGCTGACCACGCCAGGCGCACTGGCTGGCGCCAATCCCCGACTGCCCCAGGCATCCACTTGGGAACTCGACGCCACCCGCCTCGGGGAGGTCGAGATCAAACTGGCCAATAACCTGCTGCAGGTAGGCACGACGATCCTTCATCTACCCGCCTACGCAGAGGACGACCTCGTCGACCAGATACGCGTCATCACGGCCCAGGGTGTCGTCCATGCAGTGGACAGCCTGTTCGAGCGCGTCTATGTAACGGCACTGGACGGCCGGTACTTCTCGCCCCCGGTCGATCCCGAAGCCGCCCTGCCCCACGAATTGTCACGGTTAGCATCGGCACAACTGAGAGTCTCCAACATGGCGCTCAAAGATGGCTCGCCCGGCTCACTGAGTTATCACCTCAAGGCGCGCCGGTGGACCCTCGATACCGATGAATCCCGGGTCATCGCCGCAACGAGCCTAAGAAAAACCAATTTGTGCGATCACCATCTCAGTCTTTATCAGGACCTGGCTCGCGAAGGGCTCAGCCAGAACCCACCCCTGGACGACGAGGCGCTGCGCTTGTTGCGCGAACATTGCGTGAAATGGGTCGAAGGCACGACGTTGAACAAGTCACTGATGCTTGCGCAGGCCATCGCGCTGAGCCCGACTTTTGGCCTGGAACTTCCTCATTGGCGTTGGCTGCTCTCCCCAGGCGAGATCGTCTCCGGACAGACCTAGTCCTGAGAAATGACTGCGAACATCTCTTGCAGATGCAATACATATGTAGTGCACCCGCCCGTTGATTTTCCAAGAACATCTTTCAGCGCGTTGCCCGTCAATCCACACGACGGGCGGCGACGTAGTCATTGCCCATACTTTTCAAATTCAAGAGCGCAAACGTCAATGAGCCCAAGAAAAAACACCCGCCCCAACGTTCCAACTTCGCCTCCCGATACGCCCCACGGCAGTCGCGATACCACACCCGAAAGCTTGCCCAGGAGCCCCATCAGGGTCGATGACAGCGATTCGTCGCCCGGCCCGTCGCCTGGGCGACAAACCGAAGCCGCTGACGCCCAGCCCACGGTGGTCCAGGTAGCGGAACTCACCTCCCAGGCCGCCATCGCCCATGTGCCCGCCTCGCTATCGCTGGACAATTATTACCTTTCCCCCGAGCTGATTCCCATGCTGTCGGACCCGGACCCGACCTCCGGGATCCAGACATTCAGGACCCGGACTTACGTCAAACTTGCCGAAGGTGGGACGGTGCTATTGGGGCGCGATGCCGACCAAAACTACCGGGCGCGCTCAAGCGCTGAGCTCGTTGCGTCCGGGCCCCGCCTGGAACAAGTCGAAGGCAGCCTGCTGTGGCGGCAGGTTTCCCACGGCAGCGACTCCACGCTCACCATTACCCGCTACAACGTGCCGGACGATGATCCTCTGGAAGGGCCCGCGCCCAAGCGCCAGCGCACGGCGCCACCCTCCAGCGAAGTCGCAGTGGAGACCACCCCGGTTTTTCGCAAGGAATGGGGGGTCGAGCCAAAGCTCACCCTGCCGGCCTTCATCACCATCGGCGACGTTCACTATAAGCGGGTGACACGTGTCGACGCACGGGACTACCCCATTGCCTACATCCAGCAACCTGGCCATCCCGCCTATGATTTTGACCTGCTGGAAGCCATCCTCAGGCATACCCCGGACGAGCAGCCCCGAAGCGTAATCCGCGTGCCGCCGGACAACCATTGGGAGATCGATGCCAGGCTTCCCTTCGAGAAACCGCTGACGGCCTATGTCAGGGAAGTGTTTCCCGAGGTCACCACCGTCACCCTGGAAAATATCGCCAGAAGGCAGTTCGAACTCGCCAACAGCTCTTTAATCGCCGACGCTGCGGGCCTGACCGCACTGAGGCAGATCTTCCATAGCTGGAAAAACGCCGTTCCCTCGCCCCATCCGCAATGGACCGACCCCTTGCTGATGCTGCCCGTGCTCCCGACCTCTTCAGGGATCACGAGCGCTTCGCGTTCGATAGACCTGCCCATTTCCACCTCGACGGGGAGACTGGATCGGCTGGATTTCGACCCCCTACGGTTCCCGCGAGAGTGGAATTTCTTCATGTCGACCTACTCGCCGATGGACCTCAAGCGCTTTATGGCCGGCATCCTGACGCGCAATGGCTACACGGTCATGGAGCCCAACAGTTTCAACAGTTTTCCGGCGCTGGTGTTTCGGCGCACCGGGCATGAGTATGTATTTTTCATGAGCCTGCATCGCACTCGCATGCCGAAACTCTCCCTGCCCACCCACATGAATCCCAACACCACCGGCATCAATCTGGAGACCCAGGTCGGCGACGCTGCCGCACAAGCGGTCAAGGACGCCCATCAGGCCGGCAAAATCATCTGGCTAAAGGGCGGTTCACAGATCCGGCCTGGTTACGCGGACACTGTCTTTATCATTCGGGATGACAACGCCAGGCTGTAGGCTGGCGGCAAAAAAAGCCCGCAGTGTGAGCGGGCGAAAACCAAAGAAGCGCCATGCGCAGTCGCTTCCAGGAGAGGCAGCTGCTTGGGGGATCAACTGCCTCGATAGGTGGAATAGGCGTAGGGCGAAATCAGCAGGGGCACGTGATAATGCTCCTGCTCGGCCGAAATACCGAAGCGCAGCACCACCACATCCAGAAACGCCGGATCGGGCAGTTGCACGCCGCGGGCGCGATAGTAATCGCCAGCGTGAAATTGCAATTGATAGACGCCCGAACGGTAGTCCTCCCCTTGCAGCAACGGTGCATCACAACGGCCATCGCTGTTGGTCTGCGCGCTGGCGACCAGCTGCAATTGCGAGCCCTCCACCCGGTACAACTCGATCTTGATCGCGTTGCCCGGGCAGCCATGTGCAGCATCCAAAACGTGAGTAGTCAAACGTCCCATTGCTTGTGCGCGCCTCGCTGCGGGGCAGTCCGGCACGACGCCTCCTGAATCAGTTGAAAGACAGGCCGCACCGTTTCGGAGCACGAAACGCCACGGCGATGAGATAATTAAGACATTTTAAAAGAAAATTGTACACAATAAAAAATAAACATTCAGCCCATGGGCTGCGCATCGGCACGCCGGCCTCGGCCTCAAGCAAACCAAATGAATACAAGATCCTCCTGACGATTCACTGACCAAGTGGGCAGGTTTCTTGCAGTGTAGACAAGCCAGGGGCAGCAGTGAAAAATGCAGAAAATCAGGCTTACAAATCGCGCATAAAGTTGTATACAATCAATCCATCGTCGTGACGCCAGCCTGTATTTCATCATCAGGGCGCCACCCACATGGTTCGAACAAGAAGGAAAACTGCAGTGAGCGCTGACTACCCACGCGACCTGATCGGTTACGGCAATAACCCTCCCCATCCCCAATGGCCGGGCAATGCCCGCATCGCTTTGTCCTTCGTGCTCAACTACGAAGAAGGTGGCGAGCGTAACGTCCTGCATGGCGACAAGGAATCCGAGGCGTTCCTTTCGGAGATGGTCGCTGCGCAACCGCTGCAGGGCGAACGCAACATGAGCATGGAATCGCTGTACGAGTATGGCAGCCGTGCCGGTGTCTGGCGGGTCCTCAAGCTGTTCAAGGAGTTCGACATCCCGCTGACCATCTTCGCCGTGGCCATGGCCGCCCAACGGCATCCGGACGTGATTCGCGCCATGGTCGCCGCCGGTCACGAAATCTGCAGCCACGGCTATCGCTGGATCGACTACCAATACATGGATGAGGCCCAGGAGCGCGAGCACATGCTCGAAGCGATCCGCATCCTCACCGAAATCACAGGCGAGCGCCCGCTGGGCTGGTACACCGGCCGCACCGGCCCGAGCACCCGCCGGCTGGTGATGGAGGAAGGCGGTTTCCTCTATGACAGCGACACCTACGACGACGACCTGCCCTACTGGGAACCGAACACCCCGAACGGCAAGCCGCACCTGGTGATTCCCTACACCCTCGACACCAACGACATGCGCTTCACCCAGGTGCAGGGTTTCAACAAGGGTGACGATTTCTTCCAGTACCTCAAGGACGCTTTCGACGTGCTGTATGCCGAAGGTGCCGAGGCGCCGAAGATGCTGTCCATCGGGCTGCATTGCCGGCTGATCGGCCGCCCTGCGCGCCTGGCATCCCTCAAGCGCTTCCTCGAATACGTCAAAGGCCATGAACACGTCTGGTTCAGCCGTCGTGTCGATATCGCCCGCCACTGGCAGCAGGCCCACCCGTACCAAGGGGCTTCGAATCCAGGAGCCTCGAAATGACCGCCTTCCAGACCCTCAAGCCTTCCACCTTGAGCCGTGAAGCCTTCGTCCGGGCTTTTGCCGATATCTACGAACACTCGCCCTGGGTCGCCGAAAAGGCGTTTGACCTGGGCCAGGATCCCTCGATCGACGAGATCGAGACCCTGCACCAGCGCATGAGCGACATCCTGTTGAGCGCCGATCACGCCAGCCAACTGGCGCTGATCAACGCCCACCCGGACCTGGCCGGCAAAGCCGCCGTCCAGGGCCAACTGACCGAAGCCAGCACGAACGAACAGGCCGGCGCCGGTATTCACCAATGCACGGCCGAAGAGTTTCAACGCTTCACCGAGCTGAACGACGCCTACAAGGCCAAGTTCAAGTTTCCCTTCATCATGGCGGTAAAAGGCAGCAACCGGCACCAGATCCTCGCGGCGTTCGAAACGCGCATCCATCACTCGGCAGACGCCGAATTCAAATGCGCCCTGGCAGAGATCAACAAGATCGCGTTGTTCCGATTACTGACCCTTTAGCGAGCAGTCCTGAACCCTGGAACCTGCAAGCATCCCCAGCCAACTTATTTAAAGGCAGACAAGAAGAATGAAAGCTTACGCCGTACCCTTCGAGAAGTTCGTCAACCTGGCCGACGCCCGCCTGGGCACCAAGATCATCTCGGTCACCGATGACTGGTTCGCCGACGCCAACCGCCTGTTCCAGCCGACCCCGGCCGTGTGGAAGGAGGGCGTGTTCGATGATAACGGCAAGTGGATGGACGGCTGGGAATCGCGGCGCAAGCGCTTCGAAGGCTACGACAGCGCGGTGATCCGCCTGGGTGTGGCGGGCTCGATCAAGGGCGTGGACATCGACACCTCATTCTTCACCGGCAACTACCCACCATCAGCCTCCCTGGAAGCCTGCTTCCTGACCGAAGGCGAGCCGGACGAAAACACCCAGTGGACTGAAGTGCTGTCGGCCGTCGAGCTGCAAGGCAACAGCCACCACTACCACGAAATCAGCAACGACCAGGCCTTCAGCCACCTGCGTTTCAACATCTACCCCGATGGCGGCGTGGCACGCTTGCGGGTCTACGGTATTCCGTACCGCGACTGGTCGGCCGTGGGCGACAACGAACAGATCGACCTGGCCGCCGCCCTCAACGGTGGTCGCGCCCTGGCCTGCTCCGACGAGCACTTCGGCCGCATGAGCAATATCCTCAACCCGGGTCGTGGCGTGAACATGGGCGATGGCTGGGAAACCGCCCGTCGTCGTACCCCGGGCAATGACTGGGTGATCGTCGCCCTGGGCCATGCCGGCGAGGTCGAGAAAGTCATCGTCGACACCCTGCACTTCAAAGGCAACTACCCCGACAGTTGCTCGATCCAGGGCGCGTTCGTCAAGGGCGGCACCGACAGCCAGATCGAAACCCAGTCGCTGTTCTGGCGCGAATTGCTGCCGAGCCAGAAGCTGGAGATGCACGCCGAGCACACCTTCGCCGAGCAGATCAAAGCACTGGGGCCGATCACCCACATCCGCCTCAATGTGTTCCCGGATGGTGGCGTGAGTCGCCTGCGGGTGCTGGGCAAGGTAGCGAAGTAGCACCATGATCGTTCCCACGCTCTGCGTGGGAATACATCCCGTGACGCTCTGCGTCACAAAGCGGACGCGGAGCGTCCGGTGAGGCGTTCCCACGCAAAGCGTGGGAACGATCAAATCTAAAAGATTAAGAAGACCAGCATGCGCACACTCAAGATCGAACCGTTGACCAAAGAAGCCTTCGCCCCGTTCGGTGACGTGATCGAAACCGACGGCAGCGATCACTTCATGATCAACAACGGTTCGACCATGCGCTTCCATCGCCTGGCGACGGTGCAAACCGCTACGCCGGACGATCAGGCGATCATCAGCATCTTCCGCGCCGACGCGCTGGAGATGCCGTTGACCGTGCGCATGCTGGAGCGCCATCCGCTGGGCAGCCAGGCCTTCATTCCGCTGCTCGGCAACCCCTTTCTGATCGTGGTCGCGCCACTTGGCGATGCACCTGTATCAGGCTTGGTCCGCGCCTTCGTCACCAACGGCAGGCAGGGCATTAATTACCATCGCGGCGTCTGGCACCACCCGGTGCTGACGATCGAAAAGCGGGATGACTTCCTGGTGGTTGATCGCAGTGGCACAGGCAACAACTGCGATGAGCATTTTTTCCAAGAGGATGAATTTCTAATCCTCGCCCCCCACCAATAAGAGAAGGTCCGATCACGCGCAGACAAGCGTGACGGGCGAGAGGTAAAGACTGTGGAAGCACATATGCTGGAATGGCTGAACCTGAGCGTACGCTGGGTTCACATGATCACTGGCGTGGCCTGGATCGGCGCGTCGTTCTACTTCGTCTGGCTGGAAAACAACCTCAATCGCGTCAACCCCAGGAGTGGCCTGGCCGGCGACCTGTGGGCGATCCACGGTGGCGGCATCTACCACCTGGAAAAATACAAACTTGCACCACCGTCCATGCCGGACAACCTGCACTGGTTCAAATGGGAAGCCTACTTCACCTGGATGTCAGGCATCGCCTTGCTGTGCGTGGTGTTCTATTGGAACCCGAGCGTCTACCTGCTGGCGCCCGGCAGCGGCCTGAGCGGCCCCGAAGGCGTCGCCTTGGGCATCGGCTCGTTGTTCGTCGGCTGGTTCGTCTATTCCTTTCTCTGCGACTCGGCCCTGGGCAAGCGCCCTGCCTTGCTCGGCCTGATCCTGTTCGTGCTGCTGATCGCCGCAGCCTACGGGTTCAGCAAGGTGTTCAGCGGTCGCGGTGCCTACCTGCATGTCGGGGCGGTCATCGGCACGATCATGGTGGGCAACGTGTTCCGCATCATCATGCCGGCCCAGCGCGCGCTGGTGGCGGCCATCGCCGAGAACCGCACCCCCGATCCAGCGTTGCCGGCCAAGGGCCTGCTGCGCTCGCGCCACAACAACTACTTCACCCTGCCGGTGCTGTTCATCATGATCAGCAACCACTTCCCGAGCACCTACGGCAGCCAGTACAACTGGTTGATCCTGGCCGGTATCGCCGTGGCGGCAGTGTTGGTGCGGCATTACTTCAACACGCGCCATGACAGCAACCGGTTTGCCTGGACGCTGCCGGTCGGCGCCCTGGCGATGATCTGCCTGGCTTATGTCACCGGCCCCAAACCCATGCCCAGCGCACCGGATGTGGCCAAGGCACCCGGCGTGATCGAGTACCAACCGTTGCCGGAAACGGCAGTGGGCGGCGGCGCGAAACCGGCGACCGCCCCCGCCGCACCGGCCTCGGCGCCCACTCAGGCCGCCAACGCCCAGGGTCCCTCGTTCGAGAAGGTCCACAGCGTGATCCAGGAACGCTGCTCGGTCTGCCATTCGGCCAAGCCCACCAGCCCGCTGTTCAGTGCCGCGCCGGGCGGGGTGATGTTCGACACGCCGCAGCAGATCCAGCAACAAGCCGCGCGCATCCAGGCCCAAGCCGTGACCAGCCAGATCATGCCGCTGGGCAACATCACGCAGATGACCCAGCAGGAACGCGACCTGATCGGCGCGTGGATCAACCAGGGCGCGCGCACCAACTGAGCCACGCGCTCCAACACCGTTAATCGTCATACCGCTGACAGGTCGACCGGCACACCACCGGTCCCCCGTCAGCGACTGCCTGCGCCTCGACAATAAGAACAAGAGGAAAGCACCCGATGACCAAGCCCCGCCATCAAGCCCCAAATTCGCCGCCCATGCGCTGTTACAGGGCACTTGAGCCCTTCGAGGCAAGCCCGTATCCTGCGCGGCCGTTTGAGGCAGGCCTACAACAAAATCCCTTCCGATCCTGACCAGACCGCCAACTTGTTGCGGCGTTGGCGGACATGACGCGCCCCTGAAAACAGCTTTTCCGACTGATCAAAAAACCGCAGGGCAAGCCATTTCCGATTTTTTCCGGACTTGGCTCAGCGCTTGCTATCAGCATTCGCCACGCTCAAAAAGCTGACCGAACGGATGTTTTCCAATCCATGGAAAAAGGCGCCACACCAGAGCGCTGACCTGAAAAAAAGCGGTACCACTTACCTTTGGGAGCAAACCGAATGAAACGTACGTGCACCAGCCTGATACTCGCAGGCTCCTTGCTGGTCGCAGGCCAGGCGATGGCCGACGACCTGTTCCAATGGCAGAACAACAGCCTGACCTACCTGTATGGCAAGGATTTCCAGGTCAACCCGCGTATCCAGCAGACCGTGACCTTCGAACACGCCGATGCCTGGAAATACGGGGACAACTTCTTCTTCCTCGACCGGATCTTCTACAACGGCCAGGACGACAGCCAGTCCGGCCCGAATACCTACTACGGCGAGTTCAGCCCACGCCTGTCGTTCGGCAAGATCTTCGACCAGAAGCTGGAACTGGGTCCGATCAAGGATGTGCTGCTGGCCATGACCTATGAATTCGGTGAAGGCGACAACGAGTCCTACCTGATCGGCCCGGGCTTCGACCTGGCGATTCCCGGCTTCGACTACTTCCAGCTGAACTTCTACAACCGCCAGACCGAAGGCCCGCGCGCCGGCGACAACGTCTGGCAGATCACCCCGGCCTGGGCCTACACCGTACCGGTGGGTTCTTCCGACATCCTGATCGACGGTTTCATCGACTGGGTGGTGGACAACGACACCAACGACAAGGGCACCTACCACGCCAACCTGCACATCAACCCGCAGATCAAATATGACCTGGGCAAGGCCTTGAAGCTTGGCGCCAAGCAGCTGTATGTGGGCGTGGAGTATGACTACTGGAAGAACAAATACGGGATCGAAGACAGCGAAGGGTTCAAGACCAACCAGAGCAACACCAGCTTCTTGCTCAAGTACCATTTCTGATCTGACTCAGTCTCAGGCCCGCCACACATCCCTGTGGGAGCGGGCTTGCTCGCGAAGGCGACTGAACATTCAATATCAGTGCAAGCTGATCCACCGCTTTCGCGAGCAAGCCCGCTCCCACAGGGGCTCAAGATGGACTCATCCCTGAGTCAACCCCAAAAACCGACTCAACGCCTCGCGCTGCGCCAGTGCATCCTGGCGTCCCAACTCGATCAGCTCGCTGCAATACCCCGCCTCGAACAACAGGTAGCTCAGCACCCCCGCGCCACTCGTCTTGGTCGCACCCGGCCCACGCAAGAAAACCCGCAACGCACGGGGCAGTTCCTGACGATGGCGAGCGGCGATTTCATCGATCGGCTGGCTTGGCGAAATCACCAATACCTCCACCGGCGCCGCGCCCAAGGCATGGGCCGGTACATCATCGGGCAGCAGGTGGCTGAAACCATTCAAGCGTTGAAGCAACTCGATGTCACTTTCCAGGCTGTCGATGAAGGTGCTGTTGAGCATATGGCCGCCGATCTGCGCCAGGGTCGGTTGCAGGCCGGTGTAGCTGCGCTCGGAAGGATCCTGGCCACCGGCGCCACGGGGGTTGCCGCTGACGCCGATCACCAGCACGCGATTGGCCCCCAGGTGCAAGGCCGGGCTGATGGGCGCCGATTGCCGCACCGCGCCGTCGCCAAAGTATTGCGGACCGATCTTGACCGGCGCGAACAACAGCGGAATCGCCGAGCTGGCCAGCAGATGCTCCACCGACAGCAGTGTCGGCACACCGATGCGCCGGTGGCGCAGCCAGGCATCGATGGTCCCGCGTCCCTGGTAGAAAGTGACGGCCTGGCCGGATTCATAACCGAATGCCGTCACCGCCACCGCCCGCAATTGCTGTTCGGCGATGGACTGCTCGATACCCGAGGCGTGGAATTGGGCCTGGAGCAGTTCGCGCAGCGGCGAACTGTCGATCAGCGCCACCGGCAACTTGGCCCCCAGGCCCAACAGGCTGTGGGTAATGAAACGCGTCGCCTGGGCGATCACGCCGCGCCAGTCGCTGCGCATGACCTGATGGCTGCGTACCGCTTGCCAGAACGCCGTCAGCCGTTCGATGGCGGTCTTGAAGTCCATCGCCCCGCTCGCCAGGCTGACCGCGTTGATCGCCCCGGCCGAGGTGCCGACGATCACCGGAAACGGGTTATCCGCCCCGTCGGGTAACAATTCGGCAATCGCCGCCAATACCCCCACTTGATACGCCGCCCGAGCCCCGCCGCCGGAAAGAATCAAACCTGTAACCGGTTCAGCTGGGGTCATCGCAATGCTCCGTGCTCAAGGTGATATCAAAAAACTCAGCCGCGTTTGTCGTACAGCTTGGGCTCGCCCGGTGGACGGCTCTTGAAGCGCCGGTGGGCCCAGAGGTACTGCTCGGGACAATCGCGCACCGACTGCTCGACCCATTGATTGATGCGGATGCAATCGGCTTCCTCGGTCTCCCCTGGGAAATCCTTCAACGGAGCCTGGATCACCAGGCGATAACCGCTGCCATCGGCCAGGCGCTCCTGGGTGAAAGGCACCACCAGCGCCTTGCCCAGGCGGGCGAACTTGGTGGTGGCGGTGACCGTCGCGGCCTGGATGCCGAACAGCGGCACGAACACGCTTTGCTTGGCGCCGTAGTCCTGGTCCGGCGCATACCAGATCGCCCGCCCGGCCCGCAGCAGCTTGAGCATGCCCCGCACATCGTCACGCTCCACCGCCAGGGAGTCCAGATTGTGGCGCTCACGGCCCCGGCGCTGGATGTAGTCGAACAACGGGTTCTTGTGCTCGCGGTACATGCCATCGATGGTGTGCTGCTGGCCGAGCAAGGCCGCGCCGATTTCCAGCGTGGTGAAATGCAGCGCCATCAGGATCACGCCCTTGCCCTCGCGCTGGGCCTGCTTGAGATGTTCCAGCCCTTCGACATGGGCCAGTTTCGCCAGCCGCGAGCGCGACCACCACCAACTCATGGCCATTTCGAAAAAGGCGATGCCGGTGGAGGCAAAGTTTTCCTTGAGCAGACGCTTGCGCTCGGCAGCGCTCTTTTCCGGGAAACACAGTTCCAGGTTGCGACGGGCAATGCGCCGTCGGTCGCCAGCCACCCGGTACATCAGCGCCCCCAATGCACGACCGACCCGCAGCAATAACGGATAAGGCAATTGCACGATCAGCCACAACAGCCCCAGGCCGCACCACAGCAGCCAGAAACGCGGATGAAAAAAAGCAGCTCGAAAACGCGGGCGATCCATTACAGCTTCCATTAAGACATGGGCCGCGCATTCTACATTGTTCGACCCGGGTTGCGGCTGGCGGACGATCTCGTTATAAGTCTCGGCACTTTTAGTGACAAGCCGTTGTACGCCGACCATGAGCCAAACCGAACCGCTAGACCAAGATCCCGTGTTCCAGCTGAAGGGCAGCATGCTCGCCATTACGGTGCTGGAACTGGCCCGCAACGACCTGGAGAGCCTTGACCGGCAACTGGCGGCGAAAGTCGCCCAGGCCCCGAACTTCTTCAGCAATGCCCCCCTGGTGCTGGCCCTGGACAAGCTGCCGGCCGGCGAAGGCTCAGTGGATCTGCCAGGCCTGATGCGCATTTGCCGCCAGCATGGTCTGCGCACCCTGGCGATCCGCGCCAGCCGCATCGAAGACATCGCCGCCGCCATCGCCGTGGACATTCCCGTGCTACCGCCGTCCGGCGCCCGGGAACGCGTGCTGGAACTGAGCCCGGCCGAAACGAAGAAAGCCCCGGAAAAACCACCGGAGCCCACCATCAAGCCAACGCGGGTCATCACCACGCCAGTGCGCGGCGGGCAGCAGATTTATGCCCAGGGCGGCGATCTGGTCATCGTGTCGTCGGTCAGCCCGGGGGCGGAACTTCTGGCCGATGGCAACATCCATGTATACGGCCCGATGCGCGGTCGAGCGCTGGCCGGCGTCAAGGGTGATACCAAAGCCAGGATCTTCTGTCAGCAATTGAGCGCTGAGCTGGTTTCCATCGCCGGGCAGTACAAGGTCTCCGAGGATTTGCGTCGCGACCCGTTGTGGGGGGCCGGCGTTCAGATCAGCCTGTCGGGCGACGTGTTGAACATCATTCGGCTTTAACGGATACTGCCGCATTTTCCAAGCATCTCTAAAACGAGCGAAAACGGCTTAAACGACGTAGGAAAAAGGATCTGGCAGTGTTTACCGGAGGTAGACCCCGCCCGACAGCCGATTCCAGCCAAGCCTGTCCAATTGCAACGGTTTTCCAGAGATGTTTTTCAGGGGCTGACAAAGTCCCTTTTTCCTTAGGGGTGAAACACCTTGGCCAAGATTCTCGTGGTTACATCCGGCAAGGGTGGTGTGGGTAAGACCACCACCAGCGCCGCTATCGGTACCGGCCTCGCTCTGCGCGGCCACAAGACAGTCATCGTCGACTTCGACGTCGGTTTGCGTAACCTGGACCTGATCATGGGTTGCGAGCGTCGCGTGGTCTACGACTTCGTCAATGTCGTCAACGGCGAAGCGAACCTGCAACAGGCCCTGATCAAGGACAAGCGCCTTGAGAACCTCTACGTGCTGGCCGCCAGTCAGACCCGCGACAAAGACGCGCTGACCCAGGAAGGCGTGGAAAAGGTCCTGATGCAACTCAAGGAAGACTTCGAATTCGTGGTCTGCGATTCCCCGGCCGGTATCGAGAAAGGTGCCCACCTGGCCATGTACTTCGCCGACGAAGCGATTGTCGTGACCAACCCGGAAGTGTCGTCGGTCCGTGACTCCGACCGCATGCTGGGCCTGCTGGCGAGCAAATCCCGCCGCGCCGAAAAGGGCGAAGAGCCGATCAAGGAACACCTGCTGCTGACCCGCTACAACCCGCAACGGGTCAGCGATGGCGAGATGCTGGGCGTCGAAGACGTCAAGGAAATTCTCGCGGTCACCCTGCTGGGGGTCATTCCGGAATCCCAGGCGGTACTCAAGGCTTCCAACTCCGGCGTGCCGGTGATTCTCGACGACCAGAGCGATGCCGGCCAGGCATACAGCGATGCCGTCGATCGCCTGCTGGGCAAGACCGTGGAGCATCGTTTCCTCGATGTAACGAAGAAAGGTTTCTTCGAGCGCCTGTTTGGAGGTAGGTAATGAACCTTTTTGACTTCTTTCGTGCCAACAAAAAGCCCAGTACCGCCTCGGTCGCGAAAGAGCGTCTACAGATCATCGTGGCGCACGAACGCGGCCAACGCAGCACCCCTGACTACCTGCCAGCCTTGCAGAAGGAACTGGTGGAAGTGATCCGCAAATACGTCAACATCGGTAGCGATGACGTGCATGTGGCGCTGGAAAGCCAGGGCAGCTGCTCGATCCTGGAACTCAATATCACCCTGCCGGATCGCTGATCGCCCCGGCGGGAGCCACGGCGGCTCGGGTCCTTCTCCTCCCACCCTTGGGTTCGAGAAGGGCCCGAGCCGCCGTTGGCGTTTGTAACGAGACTGTTTTCAATGCCCCTGTCCAACATCCGCATCATTCATCAGGACGCCGCTGTCCTGGTGGTCGACAAGCCGACCCTGTTGCTTTCCGTGCCCGGCCGGGCCGACGACAACAAAGATTGCCTGATCACCCGCCTGCAGGAAAACGGCTATCCGGAAGCGCGAATCGTGCACCGACTGGACTGGGAAACCTCCGGCATCATCCTCTTGGCCCGTGACCCGGACACCCATCGCGAACTGTCCAGGCAATTTCATGATCGCGAAACCGAAAAAGCCTACACCGCGTTGTGCTGGGGCCAACCGGAGCTGGACAGTGGCAGCATCGACCTGCCCTTGCGCTACGACCCGCCGACCAAACCCCGGCATGTGGTGGACTATGAACACGGCAAACACGCCCTGACCTTCTGGCGCGTACTGGAACGTTGCGGCGACTGGTGCCGGGTCGAGCTGACGCCGATCACCGGGCGCTCGCACCAATTGCGCGTACACATGCTGTCCATCGGTCACCCGCTGCTGGGCGACGGGCTCTACGCCCATCCGCAGGCCCTCGCCGCCTGGCCACGCCTGTGCCTGCACGCCAGCATGCTGAGCTTCACCCATCCGCAAAGCGGCGAGCGCTTGCGCTTCGAGTGCCCGGCACCGTTCTAGATCCGTTAAAAATGGCTTCATCCGATAAAGGCTTGGCATGCAGGTTATTGATTTTCAGGAAACACCCGTCAAAAAAGTCCGCCACCAATTGCTCTACCTGATCTACGGCGACAAGGACGCTTATCGCCACGAAGCCAAGTTCAGCATCCTCACCGCCCTGGCCCACGGCAATCCGGCGACCCTGCCCAGCATCAGGATCCTGACCGACCGGCCTGAGGATTATCGCGGCTGGCCAGTCGAAACCCTCGCGCTGAGCCCGCAGTTGCTGGCCGAGTGGCAAGGCAACAACGGTTACATTCACCGACGCAAGGCCTGTGCCATCGCGGCCGGCCTGACGCTGGCGGAGAAGACCCTGTTCGTCGACACCGACACGCTGTTCCTGTCCGATCCCGACCTGCTGTTCAAGCAAATCCAGCCAGGGCAGTACCTGATGGACAGCTTCGAATACCACTGGGACTATGTCTGCAAGCGCGAGGACTACCTCAAGCTGGGCACGCGCCTGCGCGCCCACGGCATCACCCCGGACAACCGTTTCAAGCTCTACAACAGCGGGTTATGCGGTGTGACGGACAAAGACGGCGCGCTGCTGGCCCAGGCCGTCGGACTGATCGATGAGTGGACCGAAAGTGGCTTCGACATCCACACCATCGAACAGATCGCGATTTCATTCACCCTGCGCAACCAGGCCATCAGCGAAACCAACAAGCACGTTTATCACTACTTCGCCGAGAAGCGCTTCTTCCACACCATGCAAGCGCACTTCTTTGCCCAGCACGGCGAGGCGTTCAATACCCAATTGGTGGAGCGTTGCCATGACGTTCCGCGCACCCGGCCTTTCCCGTCGGCCTGGCGGCGGCTGAAGATCAAATGGAAGTTGCGCAATCACAGCGGCCCCTTGCACAGGATCGGTCGCGACCTGCTGTATGGCAGCGCGGCACCAGAGCACCCTTACTACAACCTCTGCCGGCACCATTGGTGGGATTCTGCATCGCGGGAGATCCTTCGCCTGGACCCGAAACACCAGCAACAGCTATTCGGCCAACTGGAGTACTGGCCGCGGCACCTGCCGGAACCTTCCAAGGCACAAGACAAGCCCCTGATCATGGCGCACTTGCGCAAACGGATCACGGCGTCGGACTGATCGATGGCGGGACCCGTGGAACAATCCGCGACGGGGGATTGGGCCTGCAACGCAGGCGGTCGATGGGGTAAACTCCCGCCCATCGCTGTCTGGAGTGACTTATGCGCGCAGAGTTGAACCAAGGCCTGATCGACTTCCTCAAGGCCTCCCCTACCCCGTTCCATGCCACCGCCAGCCTGGCCAAGCGCCTGGAGGCGGCCGGTTATCAGCGTCTTGACGAGCGCGAGACCTGGGCCACCGAGGCCAACGGTCGCTACTACGTCACGCGCAACGATTCCTCGATCATCGCCTTCAAGCTCGGCCGCAACTCACCGCTGCACGACGGCATTCGCCTGGTCGGCGCCCACACCGACAGCCCTTGCCTGCGAGTCAAGCCACAGCCGGAGCTGCAACGCCACGGGTTCTGGCAGTTGGGCGTGGAAGTCTACGGCGGCGCACTGCTGGCGCCGTGGTTCGACCGCGACCTGTCCCTGGCCGGGCGCGTGACCTTCCGCCGCGATGGCAAGGTCGAAAGCCAGTTGATCGATTTCAAGGCGCCGATCGCCACGATTCCGAACCTGGCCATCCACCTCAATCGCGAAGCCAACCAGGGCTGGGCCATCAACCCGCAGAACGAACTGCCGCCGATCCTTGCCCAGTTCGCCGGTGACGAGCGCGTCGACTTCCGTGCCGTGCTCACCGATCAACTGGCCCGGGAACACGGCCTGAATGCGGACGTGGTGCTCGATTACGAGTTGAGTTTCTACGACACCCAAAGCGCCGCGGTCATTGGCCTGCACGGCGACTTCATTGCCGGCGCGCGCCTGGACAACCTGCTGTCGTGCTACGCCGGCCTGCAAGCCTTGCTGAACGCCGACACCGAAGAAACGTGCGTACTGGTGTGCAACGATCACGAAGAAGTTGGCTCGTGCTCGGCCTGTGGCGCCGACGGCCCGATGCTGGAACAAACCCTGCGTCGCCTGCTGCCTGAAGGTGAAGAGTTCGTCCGCACCATTCAGAAATCCCTGCTGGTGTCGGCGGACAACGCCCACGGCGTGCACCCCAACTATGCCGACAAGCACGACGCCAACCACGGCCCCAAGCTCAACGCCGGTCCGGTGATCAAGGTCAACAGCAACCAGCGCTACGCCACCAACAGCGAAACCGCCGGGTTCTTCCGTCACCTGTGCATGGCCGAAGAAGTGCCGGTGCAGAGCTTCGTGGTACGCAGCGACATGGGCTGCGGCTCGACCATCGGCCCGATCACCGCCAGCCAGCTGGGCGTGCGCACCGTGGACATCGGTTTGCCGACCTTCGCTATGCATTCGATCCGCGAACTGTGCGGCAGCCATGACCTGGCGCATCTGGTGAAGGTGCTGAGCGCGTTCTACGCCTCTCGCGAGTTGCCATAACCGCTAAACCTATTTGGACCAGAGACATGCAGGCTCTTGTGGCGAGGGGATTTATCCCCGCTGGACTGCGAAGCAGTCCCAGAACTCACCAACCACCGCGATTATCCGGTAGGCGTAGGGGGTTGCTGCGCAACCCAGCGGGGATAAATCCCCTCGCCACAACAGTGTTCTCCTCAGGATCGCGGGTGATGTGACACACATCACCACAACCCGGCAAAACCCCAACTAGACTGGCCTTATCCTCCCCGACAAGGCCGTCTCCATGGTTTCCATATCGTCGTTCAACGCCATGCTGGTCCCCATCATCGCCGGCATGATCCTGCTGGCCATCGGCTTCAACTTCCGCGACAAGAACGTCGGGGTCTTCGCTATGTGGATCGGCATGCTGCTGATCCTCGCCACGGTGTTATTCAGGATCCTGGCCAAGCTCAACGAGTCAGCCTGAGTTCACCTCAAGCAGACGGTTGCGCGGGCACATCCACTCCGACATGGATCGCGTCGTGTCGCCAGAACTCCAGGTCGCAGTCAATCAGCCGCTGGTGCTGGTCATAGTTGACCCGTGCGATGCGAAGCCCGGGGCTGCCCGCCGAAACCCTCAACGCCGCTGCCGCTTCCGGCTGTAAAGAAGTGGGCACGATTTCGAACTTCACTCGGCCGTAGTGCAGGTCGTAATGGCGGGCGTACAACTCGGTGATGGACTGGTTGAGATCGAACTCCAGGATGTCCGGAAAATACTGCGGGTTCAGGTAGTGCTCGACATACAGCACCAGGCGCTCATCGATACGGCGCACGCGGCAGATCTGGATCACGCTGGACAGCGCCGGCAGTTGCAACCAGGCACACACAGCCGCCGAAGCCGGTTGCAGGCGCGCCGAGATCACTTGGGTAGAAGGCACACGCCCCTGGGCCTCAACCATGGCGTGGAAATGGCTACGCTGCATCAGGTTGTAGGCCAGGCGCGGCGGCGAGACGAACCAGCCGCGGCGCTCCTCCCGATAGATCTGCCCCTGGGCTTCGAGCTGCAACAACGCCTCACGCACGGTAATCCGCGTGGTCCCGAACAATTCACTGAGCTTGCGCTCGGCCGGCAACTTGCTGCCGGGCGCCAGCAACCCATGGTCGAGTTGCTCTTGCAGGACCTGTCCGATGGCTGTCACCGCTTTGGTTGCATCGATGCGCATCAACGTTACCTATCTGGACTAGACCAGCACTGTTTCGGGGCAGGATCGACGGTTCATTGATCCGTTTCTGGGTCCAGCAAGCCTAGGCACTGCTCATGACTGGCAGATGACAGAGCCGCCGAACGGTCGTTTTGCCAGCGTGCAAATTAACGGCCAAGTCCTTTCAGATCAGCTGTTTAACCATGGTCTACGCTTAATTCGCAGCCAACCTCCACGAGCCGGGTATTTCCGGGAGCCCCCGACACCGACATCAAAATGTCACAGGGCTCGCCTACATTGGCTCAGGTATTGCTGACCTAGACCAACACAACCGCAATCGCAGCGTTGAAAACGCCCATAGGAGCTTCGGATGAAACAGCTTTTCCTGGCATCACTGTTAGGCTCGACCATTGCCATGTGCACCGCCGCCATGGCCGCTGACACCGATCTGAAAACGTTGGAAGCCGCTGCGAAAGCGGAAGGCGCCGTCAACAGTGTCGGCATGCCCGATGACTGGGCAAACTGGAAAGGCACCTGGGACGACCTGGCCAAGGTGTACGGCTTGAAACACATCGACACCGACATGAGCTCGGCCCAGGAAATCGCCAAGTTCGCCGCCGAAAAAGACAACGCCAGTGCCGACATCGGCGACGTCGGAGCGGCGTTCGGTCCGATCGCGGTCAAGCAGGGCGTGGTCCAGCCCTACAAGCCAAGCACCTGGGAACAAGTGCCCGCCTGGGCCAAGGACAAGGACGGCAACTGGGCATTGGCCTACACCGGCACCATCGCCTTCATCGTCAACAAGAAGCTGCTGCACGGTTCCGAAGTGCCGACCAAATGGGCTGACCTGAAGACCGGCAAATACAAAGTTTCCATCGGCGACGTAAGCACCGCGGCCCAGGCCGCCAACGGCGTGCTGGCGGCGGCCCTGGCGAACGGGGGCAATGAGAAGAACCTCCAGCCGGCCCTGTTGATGTTTGCCGAGATCGCCAAGCAAGGGCGCCTGTCCATGGCCAACCCGACCATCGCCACGATGGAAAAAGGTGAAGTCGAAGTCGGTGTGGTCTGGGACTTCAACGGCCTGAGCTACAAGGCCAAGATGGCCAACCCGGATGACTACGTCGTGCTGATTCCGTCCGACGGCTCGGTCATCTCCGGCTACACCACCATCATCAACAAATACGCCAAGCACCCGAACGCCGCCAAGCTGGCCCGCGAGTACATCTTCAGCGACGCCGGCCAGATCAACCTGGCCAAGGGCAACGCCCGTCCGATCCGCGCCGAGCACCTGAAACTGCCGGAAGAGGTCCAGGCCAAGCTGCTGCCGAACGAGCAGTACAAAGGCGTGACCCCGATCAAGGATGCGGATGCGTGGGAGAAGACTTCCAAGGCACTGCCGCAGGCGTGGAATGAACAAGTCATCGTCGAGATGAAGTGAGGCGGTAGTCAGACCCGCTCGGATATCCACTGGCAATCCAATTGTGGGGGCAGGCCCTGTGGGAGCGAGCTTGCTCGCGATAAACGATGACACGGTATTGCTCCGTGTCGCCTTCATCGCAAGCAAGCTCGCTCCCACAGAAGCTCGCTCCCACATTGGATCTGCGGTGAGTCCGAGTTTTCTGGTGTCCATCCGGAGTCCTGGTATCCATGAAGCACAACGTCATCCTGGTGGTGCTCGACGGTCTCAACCATGAGGTCGCCCGGCATGCCATGGGGCATTTGCAGGCTTACGTTAGCGCAGGACGCGCGGCCCTCTACAAACTGGAATGTGAGTTGCCCGCCCTGTCCCGCCCACTCTACGAATGCATCCTCACCGGCGTCGTGCCCATCGACAGCGGGATCGTGCACAACAACGTCACGCGCCTGTCGAACCAGCGCAGCATTTTCCACTACGCCACCCAGGCCGGCCTGAGCACAGCGGCTGCGGCGTACCACTGGGTCAGCGAGCTCTACAACGCTTCACCCTTCGTGGCCGGTCGCGACCGTCACACCGACAATCCCGACCTACCGATTCAATACGGGCATTTCTACTGGAACGACCACTACCCCGATTCCCATCTGTTCGCCGACGCCGAACACCTGCGTCAGCGCTACTTGCCGAACTTCCTGCTGGTGCACCCGATGAACATCGACGACGCCGGCCACAAGCACGGCCTCGACACCCCGCAATACCGCAACAGTGCCCGCTCGGCCGACATCAACCTGGCGGTCTACCTGCAAGCCTGGCTCGACGCCGGTTACCAGGTGCTGGTGACCTCCGACCACGGCATGAACAACGACCGCTCCCACAACGGCCTGCTGGCCGAAGAACGGGAAGTGCCGCTGTTCGTCCTGGGTGACAGCTTCAGTTTCGATCCCGCTGCCACGCCGAGACAGACCGAACTGTGCGGCACGATTTGCCAATTGCTCGGCATCGACCACGACAAACCCTATTGCCAGGAGTTACTCAAGTGAACGCCATGACGCGCGGCAAATGGCTGGCAGCGTTGTGCCTGGTGCCCTTCGCGATTTTCTTCATCGTGTTCCAGATCGCCCCGTTGCTCTGGGTGCTGGTCAACAGCCTGGAATCGGAAGAGTTCGGCTGGGGCCTGGCCAACTTCAGCAAGATTTTCAATTCCAAGTTCTACCTGCAAGCCATCCAGCACAGCCTGGAGATCAGCTTCTGGTCCAGTGTGTTCGGCATCGTCATCGCCGTGCTCGGCAGCTACTCACTGCGCCGTGTGGATTCGCGGCTGCGCAACTTCGTCAATGCCTTCGCCAACATGACCAGTAACTTCGCCGGCGTGCCCCTGGCCTTCGCCTTCATCATTTTGCTGGGGTTCAACGGCAGCATCACGATCATGCTCAAGCAGGCGGGGATCATCGAGGATTTCAACCTGTATTCGAAAACCGGGCTGATCATTCTCTACACCTACTTCCAGATTCCCCTCGGCGTGCTGCTGCTCTACCCGGCCTTCGACGCCCTGCGCGAAGACTGGCGCGAATCCGCCGAGTTGCTCGGCGCCAGCGGCTGGCAGTTCTGGCGGCACATCGGCTTGCCGGTGCTGACCCCGGCACTGCTGGGCACCTTCGTGATCCTGCTGGCCAACGCCCTCGGTGCCTATGCCACGGTCTACGCGTTGACCACCGGTAACTTCAACGTGCTGCCGATCCGAATCGCCGCCATGGTCTCCGGCGACATTTCCCTCGACCCGAACCTGGCCAGTGCCCTGGCCGTGGTGCTGGTGGCGTTGATGACCGTGGTGACCATCGTCCATCAGTTGCTGCTCAAGAGGAGCTACCATGTCTCGCGCTGAACCGGGCTCCGTCGGGCTCTATCATCGGGCGGTGGTGTACCTGCTGTTCGCCATCCTGCTGCTGCCCCTGGCCGGCACGCTGGTCTACTCCATCGCCAGCAGTTGGTCGGCCACCGTGCTGCCCAGCGGCTTCACCTTCAAATGGTATGTGCAGTTGTGGAGCGATCCGCGCTTTCTCCACGCCTTCGGTCAATCGTTGCTGGTCTGTGTCGGTGCGCTGGTGCTCTCGGTGGTGTTGATCCTGCCGCTGCTGTTCGTGGTGCACTACCACTTCCCCAAACTCGACGCACTGATGAACATCCTCATCCTGTTGCCGTTCGCGGTGCCGCCCGTGGTGTCGTCGGTGGGGCTGTTGCAACTCTATGGCTCCGGGCCGCTGGCGATGGTCGGTACGCCGTGGATCCTGATCGGTTGCTACTTCACCGTCGCCCTGCCGTTCATGTACCGGGCGATCACCAACAACCTGCAAGCCATCAACCTGCGCGACCTGATGGACGCCGCCCAACTGCTTGGCGCCAGCACTTTCCAGGCCGCGTTCCTGGTGGTGCTGCCAAACCTGCGCAAGGGCCTGATGGTGGCGCTGCTGCTGTCCTTCTCGTTCCTGTTCGGCGAATTCGTGTTTGCCAACATCCTCGTCGGCACCCGCTATGAAACCCTGCAGGTCTACCTGAACAACATGCGCAACAGCAGCGGCCACTTCACCAGTGCGCTGGTGATCTCCTATTTCTTCTTCGTACTGGTCCTGACCTGGGCGGCCAATATCTTGAACAAGGACAAAAGCCAATGAGCTACGTCAGCGTCCAACACCTGCAAAAAAGCTATGCCGGCACCCCGGTGTTCAGCGACATCAACTGCGAGATCGCCAAGGGCGAATTCGTCACCCTGCTCGGCCCTTCCGGTTGCGGCAAGTCCACGCTGTTGCGCTGCATTGCCGGCCTGACCGCAGTGGATGCCGGCCAGATCATCCTCGACGGACAGGACATCGTCCCGCTGAGTCCTCAGAAACGCGGCATCGGCATGGTCTTCCAGAGCTACGCCTTGTTCCCGAACATGACCGTGGAGCAAAACGTCGCCTTCGGCCTGCGCATGCAAAAGGTCGACGCCTCGGACAGTCGCCAACGCGTGCTGGAGATTCTGCGCCTGGTGGAGCTGCACGATTTTGCCGCCCGCTATCCCCATCAACTCTCCGGCGGCCAGTGCCAGCGTGTCGCCCTCGCCCGCTCCCTGGTCACGCGACCGCGCCTGTTGCTGCTGGACGAGCCGCTGTCAGCCCTGGATGCGCGGATTCGCAAGCACTTGCGTGAACAGATCCGACAGATCCAGCGTGAATTGGGCCTGACCACGATTTTCGTCACACATGACCAGGAAGAAGCCCTGACCATGTCTGACCGGATTTTCCTGATGAACCAGGGAAAGATCGTACAAAGCGGCGATGCCGAAACCCTTTACACTGCGCCAGTCGATGTCTTTGCCGCCGGCTTCATCGGCAACTACAACCTGCTGGACGCCGACAGCGCGAGCAAACTGCTGCAGCGGCCGGTGAACGGTCGCATCGCCATCCGCCCCGAGGCCATCGAACTGAGCCGCAGCGGCCAGGCCGATGCGCTGATCCGCAGCCACAGCCTGCTGGGCAACGTCATCCGCTACCGGGTCGAGGCCCGTGGCGTGGAGTTGGTGGTGGATGTGCTCAACCGCTCGGCCGCCGACCTGCACCCCGATGGCGCACGGTTGGCACTTTCCATCGATCCATCGGCGCTGTGTGAGGTAGCCTGATGGCTTTGTTGATTTTGAAGCTGATCTTGAAAAGGGAAACACGTTGATGGCCCTGGCAATTTTTGATCTGGACGAAACCCTGATCCACGGCGACTGCGCCACCCTCTGGAGCGAACAGATGGGTCGCCTGGGCTGGGTCGATCCCGAGTCGTTCATGCGGCGCAACAACGAGCTGATGGATGCCTACAGCCACGGCAAGCTGAGCATGGAAGAGTACATGGACTTCAGCCTGGAACCGATGATCGGCCGCACACCGGAAGAAATCGAGCACCTGGTGGCGCCGTGGGTGGAAGACTTCATCGAACCGATCATCTTCAGCGACGCCACCAAGACCATCGCCGAACACCGCAAGGCCGGCGACCGGATCCTGGTGATATCGGCCTCGGGCACGCACCTGGTCAAGCCGATTGCCGAACGCCTGGGTATCGATGAGATCCTGGCGATCGAGCTTGAAGTGGCCCATGGCGTGTACAGCGGCAAGACCGTGGGCACCCTGACCTACCGCGAAGGCAAGATCGCGCGGTTGCTGGATTGGCTGGATGCCGAGGAGGAGAACCTGGAAGGCGCGAGTTTCTATTCCGACTCGCGCAACGACCTGCCGTTGTTGCTCAAGGTCGATCACCCGCACGTGGTGAACCCGGACCCGGTGTTGAAGGCCCATGCCGAATCGGCCGGGTGGCCAATCCATAGCTGGAAATAAGCAGCCCGGTGTGGGAGCGAGCTTGCTCGCGATGACGGTCGCACACCCAACAACTTTGTTGACTGTCACACCGCTATCGCGAGCAAGCTCGCTCCCACAAGTCTGCGCAAAATCAGCTCAGGTTCTCATCGATCAGCAACACCAACTTGCCCGACACCTGATTGGTCGCCAGCTCCGCGAACGCCGCCTCGGCGTCCTTGATCGCGAAGGTCCGGGCCAACTGCGGGCTCAGGCGCTTGTCGGCAAACAGCGGCCACACCTGTTGCCCCAGCTCACTGATCAAGTCGGCCTTGAATTGCTCATCGCGGCTGCGCAGGGTCGAGCCGAGCAGTTGGATACGCTTGCCCAGCACCTGGGCCAGATCGAGCTCGGTCGAGCGCCCGCCCATCAGGCCGATCAACACCCAACGGCCGTCAACTGACAAAAGTTTCACGTTGAGTTTGGCGTAGCTGCCACCCACCGGATCGAGGATCACATCGAAGGGACCGAGGTCGTTCAAACCCTCCAGGCCATCGGTGCGTACCACCCCGCCTTGGGCGCCCAGGGCCTCGCAATAGGCGAGACGATCAGCGGAGCCGACACTGACCCAGCATGGGTTGCCGAACGCCTTGCACAGCTGGATCGCGGCCGAGCCGACGCCGCTGGCCCCGGCGTGCAGCAGCACTTTCTCGCCCGGCTTGAGCGCCGCCAGCTGGAACAGATTCAGCCACGCGGTGCTGTAGACCTCAGGCAGCCCGGCCGCTTCAGCCAAGGACAAGCCCTCCGGCACCGACAGCACATGCCGGCCATCGACCACCACCTCCTCGGCCATTCCACCGCCGGCCAGCAACGCGCAAACGCGGTCGCCCACCTGCCAGGACGAGCCCGGCCCGACCTCGCTGATCACCCCGGAACACTCCAGCCCCAACACTTGGCTGGCGCCGGGTGGCGGCGGGTAAAGCCCGGCTTTTTGCAACAAATCGGCCCGATTCAGGCCGGCGGCCGCCACACGGATGCGAACTTGCCCCACATCACACGTCGGGCTCGGCTCATCTGCCCATACCACTTGGCCTTCAACGCCTTGCAATGCTTTCACGGTGCCTCCATAGTGAGTCTCGACTGGGCCCGCTGCTTCAACGCCGGGCTTTCTTGCATTATGCGCCCGGGCCACATGGAACCGGCGACTTCAAAGACGGCCTAATATGCGTTATCAATTGTCCCTGCGTCGAATCAGCATGAAGCATCTGTTCCCCAGCACCGCCCTCGCGCTCGTCATTGGCCTCGGCCTGTTACCGTTGTCGAACGATACGTTCGCGGCCAACAGCTGGGACAAGCTTCAGCCCGATCGCGACGAAGTGATTGCCAGCCTTAACGTCGTCGAATTGCTCAAGCGCCATCACTACAGCAAGCCGCCGCTCGATGACGCGCGCTCGGTCATCATCTATGACAGCTACCTGAAGCTGCTCGATCCGTCCCGCAGTTATTTCCTGGCCAGCGACATCGCCGAATTCGACAAGTGGAAGACCCAGTTCGACGATTTCCTCAAGAGCGGCGACCTGAACGCCGGGTTCACTATCTACAAGCGCTACCTGGACCGCGTGAAGGCGCGTCTGGACTACGCCCTTGCCGAGCTGAACAAGGGCGTCGACAAAATCGATTTCAATACCAAGGAAACCTTGCAGGTCGACCGCAAGGACGCCCCTTGGCTCAAAAGCACAGCCGAACTCGATGACCTGTGGCGCAAGCGCGTCAAGGACGAAGTGCTGCGCATGAAGATCGCCGGCAAGGATCCCAAGCAGATCCAGGAAACCCTGACCAAGCGCTACAAGAACCAGTTGGCGCGCCTGGACCAGACCCGCGCCGAGGACATTTTCCAGGCGTACATCAACACCTTTGCCATGTCCTACGACCCGCACACCAACTATCTGTCGCCGGATAACGCGGAAAACTTCGACATCAACATGAGCCTGTCCCTGGAAGGCATCGGTGCCGTGCTGCAGAGCGACAACGACCAGGTGAAGATCGTGCGCCTGGTCCCGGCGGGCCCCGCAGACAAAACCAAACAGGTCAGCCCGGCGGACAAGATCATCGGTGTCGCCCAAGGCAACAAGGAAATGGTCGACGTGGTCGGCTGGCGCCTCGACGAAGTGGTCAAGCTGATCCGCGGCCCGAAAGGCTCGGTGGTGCGCCTGGAAGTCATCCCGGCCAGCAACGCGCCGAACGACCAGACCAGCAAAGTCGTGGCCATCACCCGCGAAGCGGTGAAACTGGAAGAACAGGCGGCGAAGAAATCGGTTCTCAATCTCAAGCAGGACGGCAAGGACTACAAGCTCGGCATCATCGAGATCCCGGCTTTCTACTTGGACTTCAAGGCTTTCCGCGCCGGGGATCCGGACTACAAGAGCACCACTCGCGACGTCAAGAAGCTGCTGACCGAACTGCAGAAGGAAAAGGTCGACGGCGTGGTCATCGACTTGCGCAACAACGGCGGCGGCTCCCTGCAGGAAGCCACCGAGCTGACCAGCCTGTTCATCGACAAGGGCCCGACCGTGCTCGTGCGTAACGCCGATGGCCGAGTGGATGTGCTGGAAGACGAAAACCCGGGCGCGTTCTACAAAGGGCCGATGGCCTTGCTGGTCAACCGCTTGTCGGCCTCGGCCTCGGAAATTTTCGCCGGCGCCATGCAGGACTATCACCGCGCACTGATCATCGGCGGCCAGACCTTCGGCAAAGGCACCGTGCAGACCATCCAGCCGCTCAACCACGGCGAGCTGAAGCTGACCCTGGCGAAGTTCTACCGGGTGTCCGGCCAGAGCACCCAGCACCAGGGCGTACTGCCTGACATCGATTACCCGTCGATCATCGACACCAAGGAAATCGGTGAAAGCGCCCTGCCCGAAGCCATGCCGTGGGACACCATCCGGCCGGCGATCAAACCGGCCGTGGACCCGTTCAAGCCGTTCCTGGCCCAACTCAAGTCCGACCACGACGCGCGCTCGGCCCAGGATGCGGAGTTCGTGTTCATCCGCGACAAGCTGGCCCTGGCGCAGAAGTTGATGATGGAGAAAACCGTCACCCTCAACGAAGCCGACCGTCGTGCGCAGCATGCCGACATCGAGGCCAAGCAACTGGCCATGGAAAACCTGCGTCGCAAGGCCAAGGGCGAAGAACCGCTCAAAGAGCTGAAGAAAGAAGACGAAGACCTGATCACCGAGCCGGAGAAGACCAAGCCGGAAGACGATGCCTACCTGAGCGAGACCGGGCGGATCCTGCTGGATTACCTGAAACTCAATACGGCGATCGCCAAGCACTAAGATGATGGCCATTTAATGGTGATGCTCGTCGGAGTGTCATCAAACTGACATCAGTCTGTCGTGAAATACAGGACTGGGTGCCCCGCACCCGGTCCTTTTTTTATCGCCCGAGATTGCCATGACCACGACAGAACAGCTGAGTGCCTTGAGTTCGATCCTGGCTCAAAGCGGTTTGCACAGTCTGTTCCAACCGATCATCTGCCTTTCCGAACGGCGCATCGTGGGCTACGAAGCCTTGACCCGCGGCCCTTCCAACAGCCCGCTGCACTCGCCCATCGCGCTGCTCTCCGTGGCGCGCCAGGCCGGACGCCTCAGCGAGCTGGAGCTGGCCTGCCGCCGCAGCGCCTGCCAACGCTTCAACGAGCAAAAACTGCCGGGCAAGCTGTTTCTCAACGTCTCGCCCGAATCCCTGCTGGAATCCGCACACCAGACGGGGCGCACGCTGCAATTGCTGCAGGATTTCGGCATCGCACCCAGCCAGGTGGTGATCGAACTGACCGAACAGACCCCTATCGATGACTTCCAGCTCCTGCAAACCGCCCTGCATCACTACCGGGCCATGGGTTTCTCGATTGCCCTGGACGACCTCGGCGCCGGTTATTCGAGCCTGCGGTTGTGGTCAGAATTGCGACCCGACTATGTGAAGATCGACCGGCATTTCATCGACGGCATCCATCAGGACGCCCTCAAGCGCGAGTTCGTGGGCTCGATCCTGAAAATCGCCCGGGCTTCCCGCGCCCAGGTGATTGCCGAGGGAATCGAACTGCCGGAAGAACTGGCGGTGCTGATCGAAATGGGCGTCGACCTGGTCCAGGGTTATCTGCTGGCCCGCCCCCAGGAACAACCGTCACGCGATGCCAGGGCGCTGATGCCCAGGCAGGACAGCGGCGTGGCGGCGCTGAGCGATGAGATCAACGACCTCAGTGCGCTGCTCAACGAACAACCGGCGATGGCTCACAACACACCGACCGCCACCGTGCTGGAAGCGTTTAGGCGCCAGGCCAACCTCAACTCGCTGGCCGTGCTGGACAATCAGAACCAACCCTGCGGTATCGTCCATCGCCATTCACTCTCCGACGCCTTGCTCAAACCCTTCGCCACCGACCTGTTCGCCCGCAAGCCCATCAGCCGGCTGATGAGCGATGACTTTCTGGCGGTGGAGTTGAACCAATCGTTGCAACAAGTCAGCCGCCTGATCACCAGCCGCGCCCGACAACGCATCGAAGAAGACTTCATCATCACCCTCAACGGCGGCTACCTGGGCCTGGGCCGGGTGATCGACGTGCTCAAGCTCATCACCGAGCTGAAAATCCAACAGGCCCGCTACGCCAACCCACTGACCCTGCTGCCGGGCAACGTCCCGATCCAGCAATGCCTCACGCGCCTGCTGCAACAACGGCAGGAATCGATGATCTGCTACGTGGACATCGACAGCTTCAAGCCCTTCAACGATATCTACGGCTACGGCCGCGGCGACGAAGTCCTGCTGTGCCTGGCCCAATGCCTGAATGAACGCATCGACCCCAGCCGCGACTTCGTCGGCCACATCGGCGGCGACGACTTCCTGCTGGTCCTCGGCCCGGAAGACTGGCGCAAACGCCTGGACCAATTGCTGAGCGACTTCCAGACCCATTGCCGGCGCTTCTATCGGCCTGAACATCTGGAGGCGGGATGCTTTACCGCACTGAATCGGCAAGGGGTTCGCCAGGAATTCGCGTTGTTGTCGCTGTCGATTGGCGTGGTGCACCTG
>NZ_FOVS01000019.1:0-135625 GCF_900115235.1 Pseudomonas sp. NFACC24-1 | reverse complement strand
ACCAGGTTCTCGAAGTTGCCACCGGTCGCACCGGTAATCGTGGTGCTGACAGTGCTGCCGTTGTTGTAGACGTCATTGGCCGGTGTATCGACGTTGACGGTACCTGTGGTCTGGCCCGCAGCGATGGTGATGACCGAGCCGTTGCTCAAGGTCACGGTCACTGGGGTCTGGGCCGGGTTGGTCAGGGTGGCGGTGTAGGTAATCTGGCCGCCTTCGGTGACCGTATTGCCAGCGCTCAGGGTGACGGTGGTGGTGTCGACGGTGTCGGTGATCTGGGTCACGGCCGGCGTGGTGGGCACGGTCACGGCGATGCCGGTGCCGCCGGTGGTGCCAGTGACGGTCACGCTGATTTGGGTGGCGTCGTTATAGACGGTGTCGTTCGGCGCCAGCGGTACGTTGACGCTGCCGGTCGTTTGTCCGGCAGCAATGACGATCACCGAGCCGTTGGACAGGGTCACTGTCAGGTCGGTCTGAGGCGCCTGGGTGACTGTCGCGGTGTACACCAGCACGCCGCCGGCTTCGGTCAGGGTCGGTGTGGCGCTCAGGGTCATCGTCGCGTTGAGCACGGCGTTGGTGGTCGTATCCGTGGTATCGCCACCCAGGATGTTGTTATCGGTGGCGGCAGCCGCAGCGAGGCCTTCCGTTGGGAAACCGACGGTAGGGTCGACGCTGCCGGCGGTGGCATCCAGCACCACAAAGCTGTGGCCGCCACCGGCGGCACCACCCGTACCCGCGGCAGTGGCACCGGCGGCGGTGGCCTCCAGGGCCGTCGTCGGGTCGACGCCCGCGGCGATGGCTTGTTGCAGCTCTTCTACCGATGGCGCGGCCTGGGCAGTGGCTTGGGCCAGGTCGGTGGACGAGTCCGGGGCACTGGCGCTCCACTGGGTGTCGCGACCCAGGTCCAGGGTGCGGCCATCGGCCAGTTCCAATGTGACGGCGCCGGCAGGGCCGGTGTCCAACTGGTCGCCTACGTTCAGGCGATCACCTTCAATGAGTACGCGACGGATGCCCTCTGGGGATACGACGAAAACCTGACCAACAATGCTTTTGACAACGGCAATAACACTGCTCATTGAAGACTTCTCCGGGTGCCACGCTCAGTAGACTTCCATGGACCCGGCAGCCTGTAGGCAGCAGCGGTCTGGACGTTCATGTTCACAAAGTAAGGTTATTTGACGCTTTTTTTTGTCAATATTTTGGCTGTGCTTTTTTCGATTATTTAGTTTGTGCCAAACTATTGACCTTCTGTCGGCCATCCTAAACAATCGCTTCAGTAATGTCACATTGATATTTAAGCGGCGACCTGTCCTTTCGGTGCTTGATCCAGTTCTTGTTTCGAACTTTCCGACATACGGTCATTCCGGTTGCCATCATCCGATGCAGCGCCACGTTTCGCTGTGATTCAAGACAAGAGTTTCAGGAAAAAACCACCATGCGTCCGCACTTGTTCATGGCTTTACCCTTCGCCCTCGCCGCCAGCTTCGTACAAGCACAAACCTTGCCGCAGGCCATGCAGCAGGCGCTGGATGTCCATCCTGAAATCCAGGCCGGGGTGAACAGTCGTCTCGCGGCGGATTACCAACTCAAGGCGGCCAAGGGCGGCTATCTGCCTAGGGTGGACCTTGCAGCCGGGTATGGCCGTGAAGGCACCGACAGCGTCACCACCCGGTCGGGCGGTAATAACCATTGGGAAACCCTGAACCGCAGTGAATCGAGCCTGCGCCTGTCACAAATGGTTTTTGACGGTTTTGCGACGTCCAGCGAAGTGGGGCGTCAACAAGCCACCGTCAATGCCCGTGCCTACTCGTTGCTGGACGCTTCCGAGCGCACCGGTTTGACGGTGGCCCAGGTCTACCTGGATGTGCTGACCCGTCGTGAATTCGTGCGCCTGGCCGAGGAAAACCTCAAGAGTCACGAACGCATCTTCGACCAGATCAAGCTGCGCACCTCCCGTGGTGTGGGCAGCGGCGCCGACCTGGACCAGGCCGAAGCGCGCATGGCCCAGGCCCGCAACAACCTGATCACCGAGCAAACCAATCTGGCTGATGCCGAGACCAACTACCTCAGCGCCGTGGGCCAACTGCCCGATCAACTGGAGCGTCCCGCCGATTTTATGGCGCTGTTGCCGGCCAACCTGACCGAAGCCCGCGCCCAGATGCTGGAAAACAGCCCGGTGCTGCGTTCGGCCGAAGCCGACATCGCCGCCGCCGAGCAACAGTACGAAGCCGCCAAATCGAGCTTCTACCCACGCTTCGACGCTGAGCTGGGTCGCACGGCCGACAACGACCTGGACGGTCAGAACGGCCACAACAACGAGTGGCAGGCCATGCTGCGCATGCGTTTCAACCTGTATGCCGGTGGCAGCAACAAGGCCGACCTGGAATCCAAGTCGTACCTGTCCAACCAGGCCCTGGACATCCGCAACAACGCGCTGCGCCAGTTGAACGAAGAGCTGGGCCTGGCCTGGAACGCCTTGAACAATGCTAACGCCCAGGTGCCGGTCGCCCAGCAATACGTGGATCGCAGCGCCAATGTGCGTACCGCCTACCAGAAGCAGTTCAGCCTCGGCGAGCGGACCCTGCTCGACTTGCTCGACAGCGAAAACGAGCTGTTCAGCGCTTCCCGTCGCCTGGCGGAAATCAAGAATGTGCAGCTGTTCACCCAGTACCGGATCAAGGCAACCATGGGCCAGCTATTGAAAAGCCAGGGGGTGGTCGCACCGTTGGCATCGGTTGTGCAGAACGACATGAAGCCCAAGGTTCAATTGCCTGGGATGAATTGAGTCCTACCACCCGTTTTAATCAGTCAGAGTGCCGAGCGTGGAATCAGAAGTCAGTCCAGTCGAACTAGTTCATGACCCGCGCACGCTGCACGACGACCCGCTGCTGGACGGTCTGCTGGCGCTCTGCATGCTGCATCAGAAGCCGGCCAGCGCAGCGATGCTCACCACTGGCCTGCCACTGCCCAAGCAACGGCTGAGCGTCGAATTATTGTCGCGCGCGGCGGCCCGTGCCGGTCTGCAAGGCCGGGTGCTGCAACGCAAGCTAGAGCAGATCCCGACCATCGCCATGCCGGCGCTGTTGCTGCTCAAAGACGGCCGCAGCGCCGTGCTGCTGGGCTGGGTCGGTGACGATCAGGCGCGGCTGCTGCTCAGCGAAAGCGATGGTGGAGAGGTCACAGTCAGCCGTGAACTGCTGGCGGACGATTACAGCGGCAAGGTGTTCTTCGCCCAACCGCAGCATAAATTTGACGTCAACCACGGCACGCTCATTCCCCGGGCGCGCTCGTGGTTTCGCGACACCCTCAAACGGTCCCGCTGGCTGTACGCCGATGCCATCGCCGCGAGCCTGCTGATCAACATCATCGCCATGGCCGCGCCACTGTTCGTGATGAACGTCTACGACCGCGTGGTGCCGAACCAGGCCGAATCGACCCTGTGGGTGCTGGCCGTCGGTATCACCGGCGCCTATGTGTTCGACCTGATCCTCAAGATGCTGCGCAGCCTGTGCCTGGACCTGGCGGGCAAGAAAACCGACCTGATCATCTCGGCGACGCTGTTCGAACGCATCGTCGGCATGTCCATGAAATACCGCCCGGCGCGGGTCGGCAGCTTTGCCCAGAACATCCACGAGTTCCAGAGCCTGCGGGACTTCCTCGCCTCGCTGACCCTCACCAGCCTCATCGACTTGCCGTTCACGCTACTGATCTTCATGGTCATCGCGATTATCGGCGGGCACTTGGTATGGATTCCGGTGCTGGCGTTCCCGATTGCCCTGCTGATCGGCTATGCGTTGCAGAAGCCCCTGGTGGCGACCATGGAGCGCACCATGGCCCTGGGCGCCGAGCGCCAGTCCAGCCTGATCGAGACCCTGGCCGGCTTGGACGCGGTGAAGGTCAACAACGCCGAGAGCGAGCGTCAATACCAGTGGGAACAGACCATCGGTACCCTCAGCCGCCTCGAACTGCGGGTGAAGATGCTGTCCGGGCTGGCAATGAACATCACTTTGCTGATCCAGCAATTGGCCGGGGTGATCATGATCGTCTTCGGCGTTTACCTGATCATCGCCGGCAACCTGAGCATGGGTGGGCTGGTTGCCTGCTACATGCTCAGCGGCCGCGCCCTCAGCCCACTGGCGTCGCTGTCGGGCCTGTTGACCCGCTATCAGCAGGCGCGGGTGACCATGACCTCGGTCGACCAGATGATGGAGCTGCCCCAGGAGCGCAATTTCGACGAGCGCCCCCTCAGCCGCAAGGTGTTGCAGGGCGCCATTGAATGCCGTCAGTTGAACTTCACCTACCCGAACCAGCAGAACGCCGCGCTGAAAAACATCAACCTGGTGATCAAGCCCGGCGAGAAAATCGGCATCATCGGTCGCAGCGGCTCGGGTAAAAGCTCGCTCGCCAAATTGCTGGTGGGTCTGTATCAGCCTGACGACGGTGCCTTGCTGGTGGACGGCGTGGACATCCGCCAGATCGACGTCAGCGAGCTGCGCTACAACATTGGCTACGTGCCCCAGGACATCCAGCTGCTGGCCGGCACCCTGCGGGACAACCTGACCTCCGGCGCCCGTTACGTCGAAGACGAACTGGTGCTCCAGGCCGCTGAACTGGCGGGTGTGCACGAATTCGCCCGCCTGCACCCGCAAGGCTATGAACTGCAAGTCGGCGAGCGTGGGCAGAACCTGTCCGGCGGCCAGCGCCAGAACGTCGCCCTGGCCCGCGCGCTGCTGCTCAACCCGCCCATTCTGCTGCTGGACGAGCCCACCAGCGCCATGGACAACACCGGTGAAGAGCGCTTGAAACAGCGCCTGGCCGCCGTGGTGGAAAACAAGACCGTGCTGTTGGTGACGCACCGGGCATCCTTGCTGTCGCTGGTGGATCGCCTGCTGGTGATCGACCGTGGACAGATCCTCGCCGATGGCCCGAAAGCCGCTGTCATGGAAGCGCTGAAGAAGGGGCAGATCAGTGTTGCTTAAGCCAGGTTTAAAGGGCGGGGTGGGCCGCTATTTCAAAGGTTCCGACTCGCTGCACGGCCAACCGCTGCCCGAGGTCAACAAAGCCCTGATCGAGGACGCTCCCCGGGTGGTGCGTTTGACGATCTGGGGCATCATCGGCTTCTTTGTGTTTCTGATGCTGTGGGCCAACTTCGCCGAGATCGACGAAGTGACCAAGGGCGACGGCAAGGCGATCCCATCGTCCAAGATCCAGAAAATCCAGAACCTGGAAGGCGGCATCGTCGCTGAGCTGTTCGTCAAGGAAGGGCAGATTGTTGAAGCCGGCGCGTCGTTGATTCGCCTGGACGACACACGGTTTGTCTCCAACGTCGGTGAAACCGAGGCAGATCGACTGTCCATGTTGTTGCGGGTCGAGCGCCTGAGCGCCGAGGTCGATGACCGGCCGCTGAACTTTCCGGCCGATGTGCTCAAGGCGGTGCCGGGCCAGGCGGCCAGCGAAGAGTCGCTGTACATCAGTCGCCGTCAGCAACTGCACGATGAAATCGGCGGCTTGCAGGAGCAATTGATCCAGCGCCAGCAGGAATTGCGCGAGTTCGTGTCCAAGCAGGCGCAGTACCGCTCCGGCCTGGCGCTGCAACGCCAGGAAATCAACATGTCCGAGCCGCTGGTGGCCCAGGGCGCGGTGTCGCCGGTAGAAGTGCTGCGGCTCAAGCGCGCCGAAGTCGAGACCCGTGGGCAACTGGACGCCACGACGCTGGCGATCCCCCGCGCCGAATCGGCGATCAAGGAAGTGCAGCGCAAGATCGACGAGACCCGCGGCAAGTTCCGCAGCGAAGCCCTGACCCAGCTCAACGAAGCCCGCACTGACCTGAACAAGGCCCAGGCCACCGGCAAGGCCCTGGAAGACCGGGTGAGCCGGACCCTGGTGACGTCGCCGGTGCGCGGCATTGTCAATAAATTGCTGGTGAACACCATCGGCGGCGTGATCCAGCCCGGCAGCGACCTGGTGGAAATCGTGCCGTTGGACGACACCATTCTGGTGGAAGCGAAAATCCGTCCCCAGGACATCGCCTTCCTGCACCCCGGCCAGGACGCCACGGTGAAATTCACCGCGTACGACTACACCATCTACGGCGGGATGAAAGCCAAGCTGGAACAGATCGGTGCCGACACCATCACCGATGAAGACAAGAAGACTACTTACTACATCATCAAGCTGCGCACCGAACGCAGCCACCTGGGCACGCCTGAAAAACCCTTGCTGATCATCCCTGGGATGGTGGCGTCGGTGGACATCATCACCGGCAAGAAAACCGTGCTCAGCTACCTGCTCAAGCCGATCATCAAGGCCCGGTCCGAGGCGTTGCACGAGCGCTAGAAGCCCAATAACTCGGGCCGGCGCTATCTCTGTGGCGAGGGGATTTATCCCCGCTGGGCTGCGCAGCAGCCCCCGAAATAGCTGAATGTAACCAAGCCTGACACACCGAGGTGGCAGGTTTTAGGGCTGCTTCGCACCCCAGCGGGGATAAATCCCCTCGCCACAGGGAGGGCGGTGAAAACTCTAAGCCATATCGTTATTCATTAACGGTATTTAAATTTAAATTCTTATACCTTTAAAGTCATCCTCCTGCGTACCTGCCGACCAATCGGCGCGCCGCACGACACAAACCAACACGGTAACCCCGTGAGTTTTTGAGCGATTGCGCGCCCATTGAAGCGCGCTGTGCGTGGGAGTGATGTATGTCAGCCGTCTCTTATTCTCCGGATTCCCTTATCCCAAGCGCCGCGAACATCGCGCCGCAGACGTTCGAAATCCGTCCGTTCATCGAAGCCGTCGGCGCAGAGATCGTCGGGCTGGACCTGTCCCGGCCCATCAACGACCAGGATTTCGCCCGCATCCATCGCGCGCACCTGGATCATCACGTCGTGGTGTTCCGCGACCAGCGCATCACCCCCGGACAGCACATCGCCTTCAGCCGCCGTTTTGGCGTGCTGCAAATCCATGTGCTCAAGCAGTTCCTGCTGAGCGGGCATCCGGAAATCCTCATCGTGTCCAACATTATCGAAAACGGCCAATCCATCGGCCTGGGCGATGCAGGCAAGTTCTGGCATTCGGACCTTTCCTATAAGGAACTGCCCAGCCTCGGCTCGATGCTTCACGCCCAGGAACTGCCAAGCGAAGGCGGCGACACGCTGTTTGCCGACATGCACAAGGCCTGGGACGGTTTGCCCGAAACGCTGCGTAAAGCGGTCGAGGGCCGTTCGGCGGCGCATTCCTACACTGCGCGCTACGGCGAAACCAAATTCGAAGGCAACTGGCGCCCGACGTTGACGCCGGAGCAACTGGCCCAGGTGGCCGAAGTCGTGCACCCCATCGTCCGCACCCACCCGGAAACCGGGCGCAAGGCATTGTTCGTCAGCGAGGGGTTCACCACCCGCATCGTCGGTCTGCCGGAGGATGAAAGCAAAGCCATCCTGACGGAGCTGTATGCCCACAGCGTGTTGCCTCAAAACATCTATCGCCATCAATGGCAGCCCCATGACTTGGTGTTCTGGGACAACCGCTCGCTGATCCACCTGGCCGCTGGTTGCCCGAGCCATCTGCGCCGCAAGCTGTATCGCACCACCATCCAGGGCGACGCCCCTTTCTGATTTGGCTGCGCCTGGCGCAAAGAGCTTTGGGAGTCACCATGTCCAAACGGGGATTATTTCTTCCAGGACGCCAAACCGTTGCAGGGGGAGTTGATTGTCATGAGCGCGCTTTTGCAAGGCCACGCGGCCAGCAATCCCATCGCCACCGGCACGGCACTGCTGTCGGTGGACAACGTCAGCCTGGAGTACCGCACGCCACAACGGGTGGTACGGGCCACCCACCAGGTGAGTTTCGAAGTCGATCCGGCGGACCGTTTCGTTTTGCTTGGCCCGTCCGGGTGCGGCAAGTCCACCTTGCTCAAGGCCATTGGTGGCTTCATCACGCCGTGCGAAGGCGAGATTCGCTTGCAAGGCCAAACCGTCAACGCGCCGGGACCGGACCGGATCGTGGTGTTCCAGGAGTTCGACCAACTGCCACCGTGGAAAACGGTCAAGCAGAACGTGATGTTCGCGCTGCTGGCTTCCGGCACGCTCAAGCGTCGCGAGGCCGAGGAGCGGGCGCTGCATTACCTCGACAAGGTTGGCCTGGCGGCGTTTGCCGATGCTTACCCCCACACGTTGTCCGGTGGTATGAAAGCTCGGGTCGCGATTGCCCGGGCCTTGGCGATGCAGCCGAAAATCCTCTTGATGGACGAGCCCTTCGCCGCCCTCGATGCCCTGACCCGACGCAAGATGCAGGAAGAATTGCTGCTGCTCTGGGAAGAGGTGCGTTTCACGCTGCTGTTTGTCACCCACTCCATCGAAGAGGCGTTGGTGGTGGGCAATCGCATCCTGCTGCTGTCACCGCATCCCGGGCGTGTGCGGGCGGAAGTTCACAGCCATCAATACGATTTGCACAGCCTCGGTGGCGTGGGGTTCCAGCACACGGCGCGGCGGATTCATGGATTGCTGTTCAATGAAGGTCAGCCGCCTGAAACCGAGCATGAGCTGGATTTCACCGACATCCGTATCGCCTATTGACCCCCGTAGGAGCTACCGAAGGCTGCGATCTTTTGATCTTTCGTTTGTTGGCGCAAAGATCGCAGCCTCGCTTCGCTCGGCAGCTCCTACAGGTTGGTGCAAGGCATTGAGGAAGAGAGTTTTATGAGCCAGTTATCGCCTGCGCGCGAAGAATACGAAGTCGACCTGCAACCCCTGACCCATGTGCCCCTGGAGCGCGAGTTGCCCTTGGGCCAGCGCCTCTGGCAACAGGGTTGGCTGCGCAAAAGTTTGATCCTGTTATTGCTGGCGGTGCTGTGGGAGGGCGCGGCGCGTTACCAGAACAACGACCTGCTGCTGCCGAGCTTCTTGCAAACCGCCAGCGCGTTGTACGACGGTTTGCTCAGCGGCGAGCTGTTGGGCAAGGTGTGGATTTCCCTGGTGGTGCTGCTCAAGGGCTATCTACTGGGCATCATTCTGGCGTTTGGCTTGACCACCTTGGCGGTGTCGACGCAGTTGGGCCGCGACCTGCTCAGCACCTTGACGTCGATGTTCAATCCGCTGCCGGCCATCGCCCTGTTGCCGTTGGCGCTGCTGTGGTTCGGCCTGGGGCAGAACAGCCTGATTTTTGTGCTGGTGCATTCGGTGCTGTGGGCGCTGGCGTTGAACATGTATTCGGGGTTTCTCGGTGTGTCGGAAACGCTGCGCATGGCCGGGCGCAACTATGGGCTGCGGGGCCTGCGTTTTGTGCTGTTCATCCTGATCCCGGCGGCGCTGCCGTCGATTCTCGCCGGGCTGAAGATCGGCTGGGCCTTCGCCTGGCGCACCCTGATCGCCGCCGAACTGGTATTCGGCGCCACCAGCGGCAAGGGCGGCCTGGGCTGGTACATCTTCCAGAACCGCAACGAGCTGTACACCGACAAGGTGTTTGCCGGGTTGGCGGTGGTGATTTTGATTGGGTTGCTGGTGGAGAACCTGGTGTTCGACAGTTTGGAGCGGGTGACGGTGAAGCGGTGGGGGATGCAGCGCTAACCGATGGTGTGAATGCAGTCTATGGCTTTAGGTGTCTGGGCTGACGCCTTCGCGAGCAAGCCCGCTTCCACAGTTGATCGATGTTGATCTCAATATTTCGGTTCGACAAAGATCCAGTGTGGGAGCGGGCTTGCTCGCGAAAGCGGTCTTCAATCCACCACAGGAATGTCAGCCCGACGCCTGGACCTCAAGCCGATCCATCGCCCGCTCCACCAATAAATGCACCCCGTCGGCCATCCGGCTGATCGCCAGGATGACACTGCGACGACTGCCTTCAACGTCATCCGCCAGGTCGGCGGCGATGGCGCTGATGGACAGCAGGTCTTCGGAGGCATTGGCCAGCAGGGTTTCCGTATCGATGTCCGGGGCGACCATGAAGAGATGGGCGGTTTGGGTTTTGCCAGAGGCTTCATCGGTCGGTTTGGGATTGAGGTAATAGTCGAGAACGCGCTCGGCGGTTTCGTCGAGTTTTTTGGTTTTCGAGGATTTGTCAGAGCTGTTGCCAGGATCGCCTGGCGGATTTGGTGTCACATTTGAACATGTCATGTAGCTCCATCTGTAGTGTTGGAACTGACACTCTTTCGCTTGCACGCAAATGAAGTGGCAGTTGTACGCAGGTGTGCAAGACCGGGCAGACGGAACCCCGGCAGACTCTTCCTTGCGGAAAAATCTCCCACGCACAACCGCCATAAAAAGCCTTGATCAAGGCTGATAGCGATGTGCGACGTCTTTTACCCGGACTAGCACGTCCGTGTCACCGTTTTTTCAGTGACAAACCCTGACTAGCGGTGAGCCCCAAGCCGGACAAGTTCACCAACATCACTACAACTTGAAGGAAATCTCCTAGGACCTGCTGCTTACTGAAATGGAACACCGAACCTGTGGCGAGGGGATTTATCCCCGTTGGGCTGCGCAGCAGCCCTGAAACCAGTCTCCTCGGTGTGTCAGGCTGTGGGTGTTCAGCCATTTGGGGCTGCTGCGCAGCCAGCGGGGATAAGTCCCCTCGCCACAATTGCGTTCGGCTTGGGTGTGGGGAACGCCTCAGGTGCTCAGGCGGTGGATTTATTTATCGTTGGCCGGCCCGCTAGCCAGATAAAGCCACCTCCTTTTCCTTTAGACTTGCGACCCTCCAGCAAGCCTTCAGGACACGGAATGCCAGTCCCTCAAAGCCCCCTTCGCAAAGCCCTGGTCGCTTGGCTTTATACTGCCGCCCTGATGCATCTGCTTGCCGGCATCACCCTGAGCTGGGCAGGCCATTCGGGTTTGCTCGATGGCTACCTGCAAAACATCGAACAGACCTTCTGGGGCGCTGCCGCAGTGCCCGTTACGGCCCGCGCACAGCAGGTCTGGTGGCTGGCCTTGTTCGGCGCGACGTTGCAAAGCTATGCGCTGTACATGCTCGCCCTCGTGCACATCGGCAATCGATTGAAGCGCGCCATGCCCTGGGGCTGGATGATCGCCGGCATTCTGCTCTGGGCGCCCCAGGATATGCTGATTTCCGCCCAGGCGCGGGTCTGGTCGCACTTGTGGCTCGACGGTCTCGCGCTGCTGCTGTTACTGCCGCCGCTGTTCTGGCTCTATCGCCACGACCGCCGCACCTCCCTGACTGACCACGCGCCGAGTGATGCAAACCATGCCTGACTTTTCCCTGCTGGACTGGGCCATCACCTTGTTGATCGCCCAGGCGATCCTGGGCGCGCTGGATACCCTGTATCACCACGAACTCACCGTCGCCTTGCCCTATCGCCACAGTGCGCGGCTGGAGCTGTCGATCCACGCCTTGCGTTCGTGCTTCTACGGGATCCTGTTCCTGGGCATTGCCCATCTGGCCTTCGAAGGCACCTGGGCGATTGTCATCGCGCTGCTGTTCGCCTTGGAGATCGGTCTGACGCTGTGGGACTTCGTGGTCGAGGACCGCAGCCGCAAACTGCCGCCCATCGAGCGGATCATGCATACGGTACTGGCGGTCAACGGCGGTGCCTTCTTCGCGCTGTACGGAGTGCAACTGGCGCAGTGGGCGAGTTTGCCCACCGGCCTGAGCGGGATCGATCTGGGTTGGCGCGGCTGGCTGCTGACCCTGTTTGCCGTTGGCGTCACCGCCTCGGGGATTCGCGACGGCTTGGCGGCCTTGCGCATGCAACGCGCGGGCAAGCCCGCCAACCCGTTTGCCGGTGGCGCCTATAAGCGCGTGCTGGTGACGGGGGGCACCGGGTTTATCGGCGAGACGCTGGTCAATCAATTGCTCGACGCCGGGCATACGGTCAGCGTGTTGGCCCGCGACCCCTTGAAAGCGGCCTATCTGTTCGACGGCCGCGCCCGGTGCCTGCGTGCGTTGGACAAACTGGGCCATGGCGAAACCTTCGACGTTGTGATCAACCTGGCGGGCGCGCCGGTGGCCGGGCCGCGCTGGAGCCCCAAACGCCAGGCGCAACTCATCGCCAGCCGGGTCAATACCACCGAAGCCTTGATGACGTGGCTGAAGAACGCCCGACACAAACCGGCCTTGTGGATACAGGCCTCGGCCGTCGGTTTTTATGGCGTGCGCGACGCCAGCGAAAGCCTCGATGAAAGCACCACCCGGGGCGAGGGCTTCATGGCTGAACTCTGTGTGCGTTGGGAGGCTTCAGCGCTGCCCGCCACCGAACTGGGCGTGCGCCAGGTGGTGATGCGCCTGGGCGTGGTGTTCGGCCCCGGCGGAGCGCTGTTGCCGTTGCTGATTCCGTTTCGCCTGGGGTTCGGCGGGCGGATGGGCGATGGTCGGCAAATCATGAGTTGGGTGCACCGCGACGATGTCATCCAAGTGATCGCCCGTGCGTTCGATGACGAAAGCCTGAGCGGCACCTACAACCTGGTGGCGCCGGAAACCGTCAGTCAGGCGCTGTTCGCCGAGCGCGTCGGCAAGGTGCTCAAGCGTCCGGTGTGGTTCCACGTCCCCGCCGCGCCGGTGCGTGCCCTGGCTGGCGAGATGGCCCAGTTGTTTTTCGACGGCCAGCGCGTGGTGCCCAATCGCCTCGTCGAGGCCGGTTATACGTTCCGTTACCCGACCCTCGACGCTGCCCTGCGCGACCTGGCCTGAGGACCGTCCATGAGCAAGCCCCGGATGTACCTGCTGGCCGGCAACGGTAGCGCCGCCGATTGGTGGGACGACGCGTTGCCGCATTTCCAACACCACGACGTGGTGCCGCTGGAATTGCCCGGTTTCGGCAACAGCTCCCAAGCCCCCTGCGAAGACCTGGCGGCCTACGCCCAGGCGTTGCTGGCGGCGACGGTCAAGGGCAGCGCGATCATGGCGGTGGGGGTGAGTGCGTTGCTGGTGCTGCATGCGCTGCAACGCCAGCCGGGACACTTCTGCCGCAGCGTGTTGCTGGCGCCGGTGGGCGCGTTTTTGTGGCAGCGACGATTGCCGGCGTTGATGTCGCCGCTGCCGATTCGCAAGACCATTCACTGGTTGCTCTCGAATAAGCCGACGCTGTTTGCCCACAAATTCTCCCGCCAGACCTGGACGCCCGCGCAATACCAACGCATGGGGGCCGGGTATGCCCGCTGCCGCGCCTTTGTGCCGCTCTGGGATCAACTGCGTGCGGACACCGCGTTGCCACTGCTGGAATGGATCACCGATCCGGTCGAACTGGTGTGGGGCGATCAGGACAAGGTGCTGGGCGTCGCCCAAGCGGCGGCCTGGTCCGCCATTCTGGCCCGTGCCGATCTGACCATAAGCCTGAAACCTGGCTGGGGTCACTACCCATGGATCGATGCGCCGGCCGAGTTCGCCGCATGGCTGGAGTCGGGCGAGCGTGGGTTCGTCGCGCACACCAAGGGTGGCCGCTTGCGCCTGGCGGAACTGGCCGGGCAAGCGGTGCCTGCGGCGCTGTCGCTCAACGACTGTCATGATCCGCGCTTGCCGAACTTTCTGAAGAGCCAGGCGGACGCTATCTGGGCCGTGCGCTCTTCCAGTTACGGGGAGGATCAGGCCGATGCGGCGAATGCCGGCCTGAGCACCACGTTCCTGCGTGAACCGACGCACAACGTGCCAGTGCGCATTGCCGAGTTGACGGCGGCGGGTGTCGAGGAAGTGGTGGTCCAGCGTTTCATCACGCCGCGGTTGTCGGGGATCGCCTTCGTGCGCCACCTATCCGTCGAGCTGGAGTGGGTCGAAGGTCACCTGGAGTCGTTGGCCGATGGTCAGCTGAGCCCCGAACGCGCGATCATTTCCCGCCTCGGCGAGTCATGGAACAGCGGCACATTCAAGCCAGTCCATGGCCTGACCGAAGACGTGCTGTGGCGTTTCCTGCAAGGCGTGCTGCGGGTCTTCCACTATGTGCCCGGCGACGTTGAATGGGCCTGGGATGGCACCCAGCTGTGGCTGCTGCAATACCGGCCGATCAGCGACTACGGCTGGCGCCGCCACCTGACCGCCGCCAACATCGCCGAGATCCTGCCGCCGCAACCCAGCGCCTTGGTGGAGTACGCCCAGCGCCGCGCGGCGGCGAGCATCCCGGCGATCATGGCGCGTTGGGACTCGCGGGTGTTGCAGGACAACGAGCCGTTCACGGCGGTGTTTGGCGGTGCTTCGTATATCAACAACGATTTGTTTCTCGCCCGGCTGGCCGACTGGGGCATCAGCGCCAGCAGCTACGCCGGCGAGGTCGGCGGCGCGACACCGCATTTGCCCTGGCGACCGCTGCGCCTGATGCGTTCGCTTCCATTATTCCTGCGCATGCAACGCATCGCTCGTGGGCATCTACTCACGCTCGAACACGGTTTGCGGCGCTTCGACCGGGAGCTGCTCGAACTGACCGCACAAGGCGCCGACGGCCAGCAATTGGCCGACTGGTTCACCCGCTTCTACGTGTTCGTGGTGCAGGGCAACCTGTGCATCGCCAGTGCGTTGGCCAGCAGTGGCGGCGACTGGCTGGGGCGACCGCCGACCGCCTATGACGACCTTGAACACAGCCCCCATCGCCTGCCCTGGGAAACCGATCCGGCGACGCCACGCCCGGCGCCGACCGAGTTGCCCTTGCAGGCCTTCCCGCACTGGCCCCTGGCGATTCGCCTAGCCCATGGGGCCGGCCTGCCGGGTCTGCGCGGTTATTACCTGCAAGTGCGCGAATGGTATCGCGACAACCTGATGCGGATGTTTTTTCGCCTGCACCACGCCATGCCGCAGGCGGACCGAGCGCATTGGTTCGCGCCGCACCCGGACATCCGCACCCGCGATGGCAGCTTCTGGCAGGACGGTCGTGAAGGCACCGAGCAGGCCAGCGGCTTCATGATTTATCCGGGGCAGGCCCGGGGGATTCTGGGCGAGGACATTCTGCTTGAAGACACGTTGGACCCTGGTCGCCATGCACACTATCAAAGCGCCCGGGCCGTGATTGCGCGAATGGGTGGGCGTTTGTCCCACGGTTCGACGTTGCTGCGTGAGTTGCGAAAACCCTCGGCGGTGCTGCCGCAGGTGGATGTGACGTGGCTGGGGCGTGAGGTGTTGTATCGGGATGGTGAGTTGACGTTGGTTGCTACCAATAGTCCGGCTTGATGGCGGGGGCTTTGTGCGTGGGCACTCGGTTGGGGAACTGGTGCGATTGGAGTTCGTCGCAAGTGACAACGCGGCGTATCCAGTGGGCGTGCTGCTTTAACGAACCTGGAGACGGACGATTCAGCTCAGCTCGATGAGGAAGAATAACGCCAACGGTTGTTTCGGGAAAATCCTCCCGCAACGCTCTCAAAGCGGGAGTCATATCGGTGTCGCTGGATACAAGTACCAATTGCTCCACCCGTTCATGATTCTTCAGCGTCGTTTGCTTTGCAGCGGCTCGGTACATGCTGATTGCTATGTGAACGTCCGTTTCTTTTTCCTCCAGCTTCCAGATGTCGACTTTGTCCTCTCGAGAGGCTTTTGTCTTTCTGTCAACGAAACGAGGGGCTTTGGCAGGTTCAAGTTGATGATGACCATAATGGACACGGATATGGGTGGTCTTCAGGGCGCGAATATAAGAATCCTGCGCTTCTTTTGATACTCGACCACGGGTGGCCAGTGACGGTTTGACCGAGGAGGTGAAGTAATCAACTGAGGCAGTTGTGCTGTGCGGGTTTTCGATATGCGCGATGTGTGACAACAGGCTTCGCAAATCCAGCCATTTGTAAGGTGTGTCTGCGAGCAGTCCATAGAACAGGTTATAGCCGTCAACAAAAAATGCGGTGCGCACAAACTTGATCCCCAGAAACGAAAAAACCGGCCTAAGCCGGTTTTTTCACCCCAACAGCCAGAGAACTGAATCTCTGCGTACGGGGTTGAGTAGGGCCATCCTAAGTTGAGCGTGTCATAACGTCAACCGTTGGCTGGATTCTATCTCGTCACCGGCGCAACAGTGTTGAGCGTATGCATGGTGGAAGGTCAAATCCATTCTTTGCTTGATCTGTCAGCGTTTGTTACGAAATAGAGCCTCTCTTAGAGCAACGGTAGAAATCCATCACCGAAAACCATTTTCCAACGAATGGAAATTCTCAATCCTTTGTAGGATTTGATGTCCGTACATATCAGGAAAAAACTGAGCTTTTTTTTGTCCCCTCTTCAACCTTTTTGAAACAAGAGTTTTCTCACTCCTGACGGCTACTCCCTTGACGCCCCCCACCGCTGTCGTAGACTCCGCCCATCCGTCAGGGAGTAACGGCATGGGACGTTTGAGTAGTTGGGTTATGGGATTGGCCTTTGTAACGTGCGGCGTGCAGGCGCAAACGCCTGTCGCGGACGATCCTCTGCTGGAAAGCGGCGTCACGGCCAGTGCGCCGAGTGGTAACGAGGCACGTGGGGTGCTTCGGGCGCGAGACCAGGCAGTGCTGGCCAGCGAGTTGGCCGGGCGCATCGTCGAGTTGCCGTTCAGCGAGGGCGAGTCGTTCAAGAAGGGCGATACCCTGGCGCGGTTCGATTGCTCGGCCTATCAGGCCCAGCTCAACGCGGCCCAGGCGGCAAGCCGGGGGGCCAGTGAAGAGCTGGCGCATAACCGGCAACTGGCGGCCCTGAAGTCGGTCGGACGTTTTGAAGTGTCACGGGCCGAAGCCCGGCTCAATGAAACCCAGGCTCAATCCCAGGTGTATCAGGTTCAGGTCAAGCGTTGCAGCGTCGTTGCACCCTTCGACGGGCAAGTGGTGGCGCGCAAGGTCCAGCGCTATGAAAGCGTGGCGGCCGGCGCGCCGTTGCTCGATGTGGTCGACAACCGCACCCTGGAGATCCATCTGCTGGTGCCTTCACGCTGGATGGACCGGCTCAAGCCTGGCCAGCCCTTTACCTTCGTCCCCGATGAAACCGGCAAGCCGTTGCAGGCGACGGTCAAGCGCCTCGGCGCGCGCATCGACGAGGGCAGCCAGACCCTGTTGCTGGTGGCGAGTGTGCCGGATGCCAGCGGCCTGCTGTCCGGCATGAGTGGTACCGCGCGTTTCGCGGAGTCGAATTGAACGCGCCGATCACCGGCAACGCCGAGCAGGTGTTTGCCCGCTTCCTTGACCTTGAACGCCAGACCCGGGCCGCGCGAACGCCGGCACAATTGAGCTACAGCCTGGTCAACGACGGCCAGGCCCTGTTCGGCTTTCGTCATGCCGCGTTGTTGATCGCCGGCAAGGTCCAGGCGGTGACCGGCGTCAGTACCGTGGAGCCGAATGCGCCATTCGTGGCGTTCGTCGAGCAGGCGGTGGCGCAGCTGTTCAAACAGGGCCTGTTGAATCAGGCTCGGGTGATCGCCGCCGATGGGGTGAGTGAATCCATCCGGGCGGACTGGCAAAGCCTGTCCGCCGGGCAAGTGTTCTGGCTGCCGTTGATCGATCATCAGGGCCAGGTATTCGGCGGTTTGTGGCTGGCCCGGGACTTGCCCTGGACCCCTCCCGAACAAGTGCTGCTGTCGCAACTGGGGGACACCTACAGCCATGCGTGGCTGGCGCTGCAACCGCGCAAGCCGTGGCGCCTGCGTTGGACGCGCAAGCGCCAGGTCGCCCTGGTGGCGGTGTTGCTGCTGGGCTTGCTGATCCCGGTGCGCCAGTCCGTGTTGGCCCCGGCCGAAGTGGTACCGCTGGGTGGGCAGGTGGTGGCGGCGCCGTTGGATGGGGTGATTGCCGAGTTCCTGGTCAAGCCCAACCAGACCGTCAAGAACGGCGACCTGCTGCTGCGTTTCGAAAGCACCAGCCTCAAGGCCCAGGCCGATGTGGCCGAGCGTGCGTTGGGCGTGGCCGAGGCCGAACTCAAGGCCAATTCCCAGCGCTCGTTTGCCGACGCTGAATCCAGTTCGAAGATTGACTTGCTGGCCGCCCGCGTCGAACAGAAACGCGCCGAGCGCAACTACGCGCTTGAATTGCTCAAGCGCAGCGAAGTACGCGCCGAGCGCGACGGCATCGCGGTGTTTGCCGACGCCGAGCGCTGGCTCGGCAAGCCCGTGCAGACCGGCGAGCGACTGATGGAAATCGCCGACCCGAACCAGGCCGAGTTGCGTATTGAATTGGCGGTGGGCGACGCGATCGCCCTGGAGCCCGGTGCGCAAGTGGCGTTGTTTCTCGACAGCGACCCGTTGCAGCGGCACCTGGCCTGGCTCGAGCGCTCGGCCTATGAAGCGCAGCCTACCGCCGCCGGGCAGTTGGCGTACCGGTTGGACGCGCGTTTCGATGCCACGGCGCCTCGCATCGGCCTGCGGGGCACGGCGAAGGTCTTTGGCGACCGCGCGCCGCTGGCGTTGTACCTGTTGCGTCGGCCACTGGCCGGCCTGCGCCAGAGCGTAGGCCTGTAGCATGGACTTGCCGAGCCTGCGGCCGGACCTGCAATTGTCCCCGGCGGCGCCGGACCCGGACGGTTCACCTCAGTGGACCTTGGCCGATCCGGTGCGCGGGCGCTATTTCAAGCTTGGCGCGGCGGCAATGCGCATGTTGCGGCACTGGTCCCTGGGCGATCCGGAACAGGTGCTGCAAGCCGCAAACCGCGAGCCAGGCCTGCCGCTCAATGGCGAGTCGCTGGAGCAACTGCTGGGTTTCCTGCGCGGCCATGACCTGATCAGCGCGATGGACCCACAACAGCGCGACAGCTACCTCTTCAAGACCGCCGCGCAGCGCCAGAGCCTGTGGCAGATCCTGCTGCATCAATACCTGTTTTTTCGCATACCGCTGTGGCGCCCGGACGCCTTTCTCAACCGGGCCTGGCCCTGGTTGGCGCGGTTCGGGCCCGGGATCCTGCGCTATGGCCTGCCGCTGACCCTGGGCCTCGGCATCTTCCTGGTGTCGCGGGACTGGCAGCGCTTCATCGCGACGTTTCCGCACCTGTTCAGCCTGGGCGGTGCGCTGGCCTTCGGGGCGGCGTTGCTCTTCGCCAAGCTGTGCCATGAGTTCGGCCATGCCTTCATGGCCAAACGCGCCGGTTGTCGTGTGCAAAGCATGGGCGTGGCGTTCATGGTGCTGTTGCCGATGTTCTATACCGACGTCAGCGACGCCTGGCGGATCAACGATCGTCGCGCAAGGTTGCTGATCGGCGCCGGCGGAGTCCTGGCCGAATTGCTGCTGGCGTGCATCGCGCTGCTGGCCTGGTCGCTGCTGCCCGACGGGCCGGCGCGCACCGCGGCGTTCATGCTGGCCAGCGCCACCTGGATCACCACGCTGATCATCAACTTGAACCCTTTCATGCGTTTTGACGGGTATTTCCTGCTCAGTGATTTCTGGGCGGTGGATAACCTTCAGGGGCGTGCGTTCGCCCTGTGTCGCTGGCGCCTGCGCGAAGCCTTGTTCGGTTATGGCGCGGCAGCGCCGGAACCCTGGTCGCCGAAGATGCGCCGGCGTTTGCTGGTATGGGGATACGGCTCCTGGCTATGGCGGGCATTGTTGTTTTTCGGGATTGCCCTGGCGGTCTATCACCTGTTCTTCAAGGTGCTGGGCATTTTTCTGATGATGGTGGAATTGGTGTGGTTCATTTTTATGCCCATCGTGAGTGAGTGGCGGCAATGGTGGAGTCGCCGTGAGCAAGCCCGCGGTGGGCGGATGCTCCTGAGCGGCCTGGTGTTGCTGGTGTTGCTGTTGGCGTTGCTGCTGCCCTGGCGCAGCGCGGTGGAAGTGCCGGCCATGCTCGAGGCCGGACGGGCCAGTGCCTTGCATGCGCCAGTGGCGGCACGGGTCAAGCAGGTGAATGTGCACGACGGCCAGACCGTGGCCCAGGGCGATGTATTGATTGAACTGGAATCGCCGGACATGGCCTCGCGCCTGGCCATCGTGCGTCGGGAAATCCAGATCCAGCAGTTGCAGATGCGCCGTCAGGCCGGGCGCAGCGAAACCGCGGCCGATGCCGGCATCATCGAACAGCAACTGGCCGAAGCGGTGGCCGAGTACCGGGGCCTGGTGGCCCAGCGTGAACGACTGTTGTTGCGTGCGCCCCATGCCGGCCAGGTGCGCGACTTGTTGCCGCAACTGTCGGTAGGACGCTGGCTGTCACCGACGCAGGTGCTGGCGCGGGTGGTGCAGACCGATTCGCGGTTGCGCGGGTACCTCACCGAAGCCGAGCTTTGGCGGGTCGGGCCGGGTGCCACGGGACGGTTCATCGCGGACGATCCGATGCACACGTCGATTGCCGTGCAGTTGAATGAAATCGACACCAACGGCGTGGCCTGGGTCGAACAACAAGCGTTGACGTCCGACCACCATGGGCCGATTGCGGTGCGCCGCGATTCGCAGCAACGGGCCGAGCCGGTGCAGGCTCAATACGGTGTACGCCTGAGTGCACTGGACGACGCGTCCGCTCCGGCGCAGCCGCTGCGTGGCGTGGCGGTGTTGCAGGGCAAGGGCGAGTCGGTGTTGGGAGCGGCCTGGCGACGGTTGGCGGCGTTGGGTGTCAGGGAAAGCGGGTTCTAGTCCTGGAGAGCGAGTATGGATTCAGTGGCGGCAGAGGGATTGGTGGTGCGTCCATCGCGGGTCAGCGATGGTCCGTTCCTGCAGGGCCTGTACCAGGCGGCGCGGCCGGACCTGCAATGGATCGACGGTGACCCCGAACAGGTGCAGCAGGTGATTGCCCAGCAGTTCCAGGTGCAGGAGCAGGGGTTGGGCGAGAACTTCCCCGACGCCATGCATTATGTGGTGGAAAAACTCGGCACCGCGATCGGTGCCTTGAGCACGGATTTCGGCCCCAATGAAATTCGCGTGCTGTACCTGGCGTTCATCCCCCAGGCGCGTGGGCAGGGCTATGGCCGGGCGGTGTTGCAAGGGGTGCAGAAAGCCGCGCAACAGATCCGTTGCCCGGTGGCGACCGTGGTCTGGGCCAGCAACCCCCATGCCCGCAGGCACTACTTGGCGCTGGGCTTCGAAGTGCAAGAGCGCAACCCGGCGGCGGAGCGGTTGGTCTGGTATCCGAAAGGCAACTGAGCGGTCTTTCAGAACACATCACATCCCCTGTGGGAGCGGGCTTGCTCGCGAAGGCGGCGTGTCAGTTGGCAAATTGATTACTGCCGAACCGCCTTCGCGAGCAAGCCCGCTCCCACAATGGATTTGTTGTGGATTCAAGTTTTGGGCGATTAGTTAAACGCGATGTAGAAATATCCCAGCGCCGGATCCCGTCCCATGGGCGGTATCCGTGACACGAACACTCCCTCGATCTTGCCCAGTTCCGGCACCTCCAGCCCGCAGAGGCCGTCCACGAACGCGGTGCTCTCCAGGCTGTTGAACTCGACGCTGAAGGGCATGCGCTCGGTGCTCGGCATCTTCGCCCGAGGTGTTTCTTCAAGGGTTTCGAAGCGCACCGGCAGGCAACTGCCGTCGGGCAGGATCAGGCTGCCGGTCTGGCCCAGCAGCGGTTGGAAATGGCGGCTATGAACCTGTTGCAGCATGTCGACACTCCAAAAGGCCGGAGGACCGCAGCCCTCCGGCGGTTCATCAGTTACGGGACGGAAAGTAGCCTTGAAGGGCGATGCTGAAGTTGATGGCCAGGAACGGGTTCATGACGGCCAATGGCATGCCGTTGCCCGCAGGGGAAATCGTGCCGCTGACGGTCGTGCTGACACCTTGCAGCGGTACTGGCGAAGCACCGATCTGGTCGGAATAGATCGCCGCCGAACCTGGCCCGGTGCCCGAGGTGCCGATGAATGAGTTGGTGGCCGTGGGAGTGTTCACTGGATTGCTGGCCGGGTTCGCCAGTTGCAGGGTGGTCGAGGCGGTGACGCCCGAGAGGGTGTGGGTGTGGATGGGCAGGTTGTTCAGCGTCGGGGTGACGTTTTCGGTGCCGGAGATCTCGCCGATGACGCGCGGGGTCAGGCCCAGGCCGTTGCCTTGGCCCAAGGGCAGGCGACCTTGCAGGTTGGGTAGCATGAAGGTGGTCTGGCCATTGCCTCCGTACGTCACGCCGATCAAGGCGAACAAGGTCTGGTATTGAGAAAGGGAAAGCGTCTGCCCGTTGCACAGGGCCCAGTCCCTGGGGGCAAAGTTAAAGGCGAATGACTGGATAGTGCCGATGAATACTTCCATAGATTCCTCATCCTTCAGGTGATTGGGTTTTCGCAATGCCCGGCGCGTCAAAGGACAAGAGTGCGATCAGCCCGACTCCTTTACTCCCTGGCCTGGTCACGCACGGCTGAGCGTAGACCGGGATGTTTGATTTTGCCGAGCGAAGCGGGCGGAAAAATCTCGCGAAACGGCTTAATCGATTCAGGTTCACGAGAGTTTCTACCGTCCATCTTTATTTTTAGCCTAGGCGAATCTGATATCAAAGTACTACTAGGCGAAGATTATTTCATCGGCTACGCTTGGCGGTACAAAAGGACTACAAAACAGGTGAAGGGATTGCCGCAGTTTCACTTTATTTCCGGCTTACCGCGCTCAGGCTCGACCCTGCTTTCTGCCATTTTGCTGCAGAACCCGCGCTTTCATGCCGGCATGACCAGTCCCGTCGGTTCGCTGTTCAGCACCGTCCTGCAGCAATGCAGCGCCGGCAGCGAGTTCGGTTCGGTGATCGACACCGACCTGCGCCGCCGCCTGTTGCGTGGTCTCTTCGATTCCTACTACGCCGACAAAGCCGATAAACCGGTCATCTTCGACACCAATCGCCAATGGTGTGCCCGCCTGCCTGCCCTGCAGGACCTGTTCCCCCAGGCCAAGACCATCGCTTGCGTGCGCAACGTCGCCTGGATCCTCGACAGCCTGGAGCGCCTTTATCGCGCCAATCCGTTCGAGAACACCAAGCTGTTCAATGACGATGACGAGCGCAATACCGTCTACAGCCGCTGCGAAACCCTGGCCCAGCGCAATCGCCTGGTGGGGCTTGCCTGGACGGCGCTCAAAGAGGCCTATTACGGCGAGAACGCCGAGTCGCTGCTGATCGTTGACTACGACCTGCTGAGCCAGGCCCCGGAGCGGGTCATGCGCCTGGTGTACGAGTTCATCGGCGAGCCCTGGTTCGAACACGACTTCAATCACTTGACCTACGACGCACCGGCCTTCGACCAGGCCCTGGGTGTTGCCGGCCTGCACAAGGTCAAGCCCAAGGTCGCGCCGCAAGCCCGGCGCACCCTGTTGCCGCCGGATCTGTTTGAAAAGTATGCCGAGTTGTCGTTCTGGCGCGATGGGTCCGCAAGCGCCGCCAATGTCATTCGTATGAAAACCGACGCCGCTGTCAGCTGACAGCGGTTTTTTTCATTTGCGTTCAAGAAGTTCGAGTCCAGGTGATCGTCATGTGGTGGAGCAAAGGCAAATCGCGGGTAACCGAGGGCGCACAGGCCCTGGCATCGCCAATGATCATGTCCCTGGAGCCGCGAATGCTGTTCGACGGCGCGGTGGCGGCAACCGTGGCCGACGCCGCGCAACCGGACGCGCAACCCACTGCCGAGGCGGCCAAGACGCCCACGGCGGACCAACCTGCCGACAGTCATGCACCCCAAGGCCAGGTCGATGCTACCCAGGCTGCCGTTCCCGGCAAGAGCGTGGTGTTCGTCGATTCCCGGGTCAAGGATTCCGCCAACCTGCTCGAAGGCGTGGCGCCCGGGACCCAGGTGGTGCAACTGGATGCCACCAAGGACGGCCTGCAACAGATCGCCGATTACCTGGACACCCACGAGGGCGTCAGCTCGGTGCAGATCATCGCCCACGGCAACGCCGGTGATTTGTGGCTGGGCAACAGCTACCTGTCGGCGGACAACGTCCAGGCCCGCAGCGAAGTGCTGGCGCAGATCGGCCAGGACATGAACGCCGGCGGCGATATCCTGATCTACGGCTGCTATACCGCCGAAGGCGAGCGTGGCCTGAGCCTGGTGGATTCATTGGCACAGTTGACCGGCCGTGACGTGGCCGCGTCGAACGACCGCACGGGCCTGGGCGGTGACTGGGACCTGGAAATCGCCACCGGCAACATAGAAAGCGCCAACGTGCTCTCGGCCAATGCCATGAGCGAGTACCAATGGGGCCTGGCCACCTGGACCGCCACCAACAATGCCAATTCCGGCGTGGGCTCCCTGCGCGCCGCCCTGGCTTCCGCCCAGAACGGCGATATCGTCACCTTCAACAGCAGCATGACGGTCGCCTTGACCCAGGTGCTGGTGGTGAACAAGAACGTCACGATCGACGGTGACCTCAACAACGACAACGTCGCCGATGTCACCCTGGACGGGCAGTTCCGCACCCAGGTGATCAACGTGACGGCCGGCACCACGGCCACCCTCGATGGCTTGGTGATTACCCGCGGCGTTGTGTCGGGCAACGGCAGTAACGGTGGTGACGATGCGCTGGTGGCCAAGGGCGGCGGGATCAACAACGCGGGTACCTTGACCCTGCGTAATGTCACGGTCACGGCTAACGCGGCGGCGGGCGGTGGTGGCGGTGGTGGTGTGACGCCGGAATACGCAGGTGGTGGTGGCGGCGGCGGTGGCGCGCTCGGTGGCGGGATCGGCGGGCGTGGCGGCGATACGCTCAACTCCTCAGGCTCCAACGGCTCGGCCAACCAGGGCGGTGCCGGTGGCGGCTTCTTCAACATCGGTGGCCGTGGCGGCTCCGCGACCGGCGGTGCCGGCGGCGCTGTCTATGCCGGCTACAGCACCGGTTCCTCCGGTGGCACGGCCAGCAGCGGCGGCTTGTCCATCGGCGGCGGCGGTGGTGGCGACGGCTATAACGACATCGGTGGTGCCGGTGGTGGCGCGGTTGGTGGTATCTACAACGACACGGGCGCAACCCTGCGGATCATTGGTAACTCGGTCATCTCCAACAACATCGGGGCGGGCGGTGGTGGCGGTGGCGGCGGTGCCGGCGGTGGCTACACCCAGGCGGGCGGCGCCGGTGGGGTGGGTGTCGGTGCTATCTGGAACAAGGGTTCGATCCTGATTACCGCGGCCAACTTCGCGGCCCTGTCCGGCAACGTTGGCGGCAGCGGCACTGGTGGAACGAGTGCCGGCACGGCAGGTGTCTCGCCGAGCTCGGTGGCCAACGTCTATGGCGATGGTGGCACCATCAATACCAACTATGTGCCGGACGAAACGCCGCCCACCGCGACCGTCGTCGTAGCCAACACCAACCTGAATTCTGGCGGCACGTCGCAGGTAACCATTACCTTCTCCGAGGCAGTCACGGGACTGACCGCGGCGGACCTGACCGTGCAGAACGGCACCATCGGCACGCTGACCAGCGGCGACGGCGGCGTCACCTGGACCGGTACGTTGACGGCGGCAAGCAACATCGCCGATACCACCAACATCATCACCTTGAACAACACCGGTGTGGCGGACCTGGCCGGTAACGCCGGGGTGGGCACCACCGATTCGAACAATTACGTGGTCAACGACACCGTGGCACCGACGGCGTCCATCGTGGTATCTGACACGGCCCTCAGGAGCGGTGAAACCTCGCTGGTGACCATCACCTTCTCCGAGGCGGTCAGCGGATTGACCACGGCCGACCTGACGGTGGCCAATGGCACCCTCAGCGGCCTGAGCAGCAGTGACGGCGGTATCACCTGGACAGCAACCCTGACACCCGACGCCGCTGTCACCGACACCAGCAATCTGGTGGTGCTGAACAATACCGGTGTCGCAGACCTGAGTGGCAATGCCGGTGTCGGCACCACCAACTCCAACAACTACGCTATCGACACCCTGCGCCCGACGGCCACTATCGTGGTCGCCGACACGGCGCTGAGCGCCGGTGAAACGTCCTTGGTGACCATTACCTTCAACGAGGCGGTGAGCGGTTTCACCGTCGCAGACCTGACGGTGGCCAACGGTATCGTTACCGGGCTGAGCACCAGCGATGGTGGTATCACCTGGACCGCAACCCTGACACCCGACGCCGCTATCACCGACACCACCAATCTGGTGGTGCTGAACAACAGCGGCGTTGCCGACCTGTCCGGCAACGTCGGTACCGGCACCACCGACTCGAACAACTACGCCATCGACACCCTGCGCCCGACCGCGACGATCGTGGTGGCCGACAACGCCCTGAACATCGGCGAAACCTCCCAGGTGACGATTACCTTCAGCGAGGCGGTGACGGGTTTCACCCTGGCCGACCTGACCGTTGCCAACGGCTCTCTGAGCGGACTAAGCAGCAGCGACGGTGGCATCACCTGGACCGCGACGCTCACCCCAAGCGCCAGTGCCACGGATGCCACCAACCTGATTGTCCTGGCCAATACTGGCGTACTGGACGCGGCCGGCAACGCTGGCACCGGTACCACCAGCTCCAACAACTATGCCGTCGACACCGCGCGCCCGACCGCGACTATCGTCGTCGCCGATAACGCCTTGAGGGTCGGCGAAACGTCCCTGGTGACCATCACCTTCAACGAGGCAGTGACCGGCTTCACCACCGCCGACCTGACGGTCGCCAACGGCACCCTGACCGGGCTGAGCACCAGCGACGGCGGTATCACCTGGACCGCGACACTGACCCCGAGCGCCAGCACCAGCGACGCCAGCAACCTGATCACCCTGGATAACACCGGCGTGGCGGACGCCGCCGGCAACGCCGGCAGCGGTACCACCGACTCCAACAACTATGCCATCGACACGGCGCGCCCCACCGCCACCATCGTCGTCGCCGATACGGCCGTCGCCCTGGGCGAAACCTCGGTGGTGACCATCACCTTCAACGAGGCGGTGACCGGCTTCACCCTGGCTGACCTGACGGTCGCCAACGGTAGCCTGAGCGGGCTGAGCACCAGCGACAACATTACCTACACCGCGACCTTTACCCCGAGCGTTGGCACCAGCGATGCCTCCAACCTGATCACGCTGAACAACACGGGCGTCGTGGATGGGGCGGGCAACGCTGGCAGCGGTACCACCGATTCCAACAATTACGTCGTCGACACGCTGCGTCCGACCGCGACCATCGTGGTGGCCGATACCGCATTGAGCGTCGGCGAAACCTCACTGGTGACCATAACGTTCTCCGAGGCGGTCAGTGGTTTCGACAATTCGGACCTGAGCGTGGCCAATGGCACCCTGAGCGCGGTCAGCAGCAGCGATGGCGGCATCACCTGGACTGCCACGTTCACCCCGGCCCTCGGAGTCAGCGACACCTCCAACGTCATCACCCTGAACAACACCGGCGTCAGCGATGCCGCAGGCAATACCGGCACCGGCACGACCAACTCCAACAACTACCAGGTCGACACCAACGTACCGACGGCGACTATCGTGATTGCCGATACCAGCTTGAGCATCGGCGAGACTTCAGTGGTTACCGTGACCTTCAACTCGGCGGTCAGTGGGTTCGACAATGCGGACCTGACCGTCAGCAACGGTACCCTGAGCACCATGAGCAGCACCGACGGCGGCGTCACCTGGACGGCCACGTTTACGCCGAGTGCGAGCATTTCCGATACCAGCAACGTGATCACCCTGGACAACACCGGCTTGATCAACGGCGCGGGCAATGCGGGCGTCGGCACCACCGATTCCAACAACTACGCGGTCGACACCGTGCGCCCCACCGCGACCATCGTCGTGGCCGACCCAACCGTCGCCATTGGCGAAACCTCGCTGGTGACCATTACCTTCAGCGAGGCCGTGACAAGCTTCACCCTGGCTGACCTGACCGTGAGCAATGGTTCCCTGAGCGGGCTGAGCACCAGCGACAACATTACCTTCACCGCGACCTTCACCCCGAGTGCGGGAGTCAGCGACAGTACCAACCTGATCAGCCTCAACAGTGGTTCGATCGCCGATGTGGCGGGCAACATCAACACCAGCGCTGCGGATTCGAACAACTACGCTGTCGATACCCTGCGTCCGACTGCGACCATCGTAATGGCCGATAGCAACCTGAGCGTCGGCGAAACCTCACTGGTGACCATCACCTTCAGCGAGGCGGTCAGTGGTTTCGACAACTCGGACCTGAGCGTGGCCAACGGCACCCTGAGCGCCGTGAGCAGCAGCGATGGCGGTATCACCTGGACGGCGATCTTCACCCCGGCCAGCGGCACGCGGGATGCCACCAACCTGATTGTCCTGAACAACAGCGGCGTGAGCGACGCGGCCGGCAACGCCGGTACCGGCACCAGCAACTCCGCCAACTACACCGTCGATACCCAGGTGCCGACGGCGACCATCGTGGTGGCCGATACGTCCCTGAGCATCGGTGAAACCAGCCAGGTGACCATCACCTTCAACGAAGCGGTGAGCGGTTTCGACAACAGCGATCTGACCGTCAGCAACGGCACGCTGAGCAACGTGTCGTCCTCCGACGGCGGCGTCACGTGGACGGCCACGTTCACACCGAGTGCGAGCATTGCCGATACCAGCAACCTGATCACCCTGGACAATACCGGTGTCGTCAACGTCTCAGGCAACGCTGGCGTCGGCACCACCGATTCGAACAACTACGCGATTGACACCGTGCGCCCAACGGCGACCATCGTCGTCGCCGACACCGCCATCGCCGCGGGCGAGACTTCCCTGGTGACCATCACCTTCAGCGAGGCCGTGACGGGCTTCACCACTGCCGACCTGACCGTCGCCAACGGGACCCTCAGCGGGTTGAGCAGCAATGACGGCGGCATTACCTGGACCGCAACTTTTACGCCTGCCGCCGGCATCACCGACACCAGCAACCTCATCACCCTCGCCAATGGCGGCGTCGCCGATCTGGCGGGCAACGTCGGCAGCGGCACCACCGATTCGAACAACTACAGCGTCGACAGCCAGCGTCCGACCGCCACCATCGTGCTGAGCGATTCGGTGTTGAAACCAGGTGAAACCGCCCAGGTGACCATCACCTTCAGCGAAGCGGTAACCGGCTTCAGCAACGCTGACCTGAGTGTGGCCAACGGCACCCTGAGCGCCGTCAGCAGCAGCGACGGCGGCCTGACCTGGACCGCGACCTTCACGCCAACCCTGGGCGTGACCGACGCCACCAACCTGATCAGCCTGGACAACACCGGCGTGAGCGATGCGGCCGGCAACACCGGGGCCGGTACCACCGACTCAGCCAACTATGCGGTCGAGACGCAGGTACCGACTGCCACGATCGTGGTGGCTGACAGTGCCCTGCAAATAGGGGAAACCTCACAGGTCACCATAACCTTCTCGGAAGCGGTCAGCGGCTTCGACAATGCCGACCTGAGTGTGAGCAACGGCACGTTGAGCAACGTCTCGTCCTCCGATGGCGGCGTGACCTGGACGGCGACGTTCACCCCGAGCGCGAGCATTACCGACACCAGTAACCTGATCACCCTGGACACCAGCGGCGTGGTCAACGCCTCGGGCAACAGCGGTGTCGGCGTGGTGAACTCCAATAACTACGCGATCGACACGGTTCGTCCTGGCGCGACCATCTCCCTGGGCGATACCACCCTGGGCATCGGCCAGAGCACCACCGTGACCATCACCTTCACCGAGGCGGTGTCCGGTTTCGACTTGTCGGACCTGAGCGTGGCCAATGGCGTGCTGTCCAACCTCGCCAGCAGCGACGGCGGCCTGACCTGGACGGCGACCCTGACGCCCACCGCGGGCGTCAGCGATGCCACCAACCTGATCCTGCTGGACACCGGCAACGTACAGGACCTCGCCGGCAACGTCGGAGCAGGCATTGCGATCTCCAGTAACTACGCGCTCGATGCCACCCGGCCGACAGCGACCATCGTGGTGGCCGATCCGAACCTGACCGTGGGCGAGACGACCCAGGTCACCATCACCTTCAGCGAGGCGGTGAGCAATTTCGATCTGTCGGACCTCAGCGTCACCAACGGCGAGCTGACCAACCTGACCAGCAGCGACGGCGGCAGGACTTGGACCGCGACGTTCACGCCCACGGTGAACCTCACTGACCCGAGCAATTTCATCGCCCTGGATACCAGCAACGTCAGCGACCTGAGCGGCAACACCGGGGCCAGCGTGGCGGTGTCCAACAACTATGCGATCGACACCGTGGTGCCCAACGATGTGAAGCCGCCACCGGAGTTCCTGACGTCCGACCCGGTCACGGTTACCCCGCCGGCCGAGGTGCCGCTGCAACCGATCGTCTTTACCCCGCCGACCGGCAACCTCGCTTCGCCGCTGGGCTTCCCGCCGCTGTTCGAGCAGCGGGACGTGGGCGCTGGCCTCAAGCCGATAGGGGATATTTTCATCAACCGGGGCCAACTGGCGCCGAGCTATATCGCCCAGGTGTTCAGCAACGATGCCTCTAGCGATGGTTCTGGCCAGGGGTTCCTGGGCTTTGGTGGGGGCGATGGCGGGGTGTTCGGCAGCAGCACGCTTTCGACCCTGTTCACCCAGGACTCCGCTTCCGAGGGCGATTCGATGGATGCCTTCGGCAGCCAGTCGATGCAGGGTGGCGATGTCTCCCAAGGGCTGCGCGGGACGTTCGGCGCGCCGACCTTGGGTCAGCAACTGCAACAGCTCAAGGACACTGAACAACGTCAGGTCGACAGCCTGGCAACGGCGTTACGACAGGTCGGCATCAGCCAGGCGCAGGCCTGAATTCTAAAAAATATTGGGGCAGCCAGGGGCAATCCAGGGAATGAATAGAAGTCAGAAGTTATTCGGTATGAGTTTGCTGGCGCTGGTGGTGAGTGGATGCGCGGTCACCAGCGATCCGATCGAGCGTAGCGTCAGCGAACAGCGCGCTCGAACTGACCTGCAGAATATGTACAAGGATCAGGAGCCGCTGAGCGGCCCACTGACCCTGCACCAGGCCATGGCCCGGGCGGTGAAGTACAACCTCGAAGGTCGTTTGAAGATCATGGAGGAGGCCCTGGCCAAGCGTCAGCTGGACCTGGCCAGTTTCGACATGCTGCCACGCATGGCCCTGGATGCCGGGTATGTGGGCCGCAACAACGTCAATGCCTCCAGCAGCCAGAGCGTGGAAACCGGTACCCAGTCCCTGGAACCGTCGACCTCCCAGGACCGCGACCGCGAAGTGGCGGACCTGACCATGGTCTGGAACGTGCTCGATTTCGGCGTGAGCTACATCAGTGCCAAGCAGGCCGGGGACCAGCGCCTGATCGTGCAGGAACGTCGGCGCAAGGTGATCAACACCATCGTCCAGGACGTGCGTTCGGCCTACTGGCGCGCCATGGCCGCCGAGCGCCTGCTCAAGCAGATCGACAGCCTGATGGCCCGGGTCGACGCGGCGCGGGGCAACAGCCAGAGCATGAGCGAACAGCGCATCGGCGACCCGGTGCAGGCCCTGGGTTACCAGCGTTCGCTGATCCAGGCCACCCGCCAGCTTGAAGAACAGCGCCGGGCGTTGTCCCTGGCCAAGACCGAACTGGCGACCCTGATCAACTTGCCCCTGGGCACCGAGCTGACTCTGGCGACCCAGGATGAATACACCATCCCGGAACTCAAGGTCGACCTGGCCCGTCTCGAACAGGAAGCCCTGGCCAGCCGCCCGGAACTGCGCGAGCAGGATTACCAGACCCGCATCACCGCCGCCGAAACCCGCAAGGCCATGTTGCGTCTGTTGCCGGGCCTGGAGTTTTCCGCCGGCGGGCATTACGACAGCAACTCGTTCCTGGTGGAGCAGGGCTGGGCTGACTACGGTGTGAAAGTCACCTGGAACCTGTTCAACGTGATCTCCGCCCCGGCGGCCATCGACGTGGCCAAGGCCGGTGAAGAAGTTGCGTCGGCGCGGCGCCAGGCGATGTCGATTGCCGTGCTGGCGCAGCTGTACGTGGCCAATGCCAACTATCGCGAAGCCCTGCGCCAGTTCAAGACCAGCCAGCAACTGTCGGACATCGACGGGCAGATCGTTGGCCAGTTGCGCAGCCGTCACCAGGCCGCGGGCATTGGCGAGCTGGACTTGATCCAGGGCGAACTGAACACCCTGCAGGCTGATCTGCGCCGGGACCTGGCCTATGCCGACCTGCGTAACGCCTACGGTCAGATCTTCGCCAGCGCCGGCCTCGATCCAATGCCGAACGAAGTGCAATCGACCGCAGTGCAATCGATCGCGACGGCGCTGGCGAACCGCGAAGCGGCCTGGGCCCAAGGGAACATCAACGTGCCAATGGCCGCTGTGCCCCAGTAACGGGCCTTGGGCATGACGCGCCCGGCGTTTTCCCGGCTGCCAGTGGCGGTGAACCTGCCGTTGCTGTTGCAGGCACTGGCCGCCATTGACGACGCGCGCTGGCAAGGGCATTTCAATAGTGCCTATTACAGCGGCGACTGGAGCGGGGTGGCGCTGATTTCGGCGGCGGATGCCGTCACCGAGCTGTCGCCCGGGCGCGGTCAGCCAAGTCAGCGTGCGCCTTGGCTGGCGGACGGTCGTTGGCATGAGGCGTTGCGCGACTGGTCCCTGGAGATCGTCTCGGCCCGGCTGCTGCGGCTGGGGCCCGGTGGGTGCATCCACGAGCATCGCGACTATGATCTGGGCGGGCCGGACGCCGACCTGCGCCTGCACGTTCCGCTGCTCAGCCCACCTGACGTGGACTTTTTCCTGGATGGACAAATCATGCCGATGACGGCCGGCGAGTGCTGGTTTCTCGACCTGGCGCGGCCTCACCGGGTGGTTAACCGAAGTGCTCATTCGCGGGTTCACCTGGTGCTCGATTGTCGCCCTGGGCCGTGGCTGGCCCAGCAGATTGCCGATGGGCTGCCCACCACGCCTGCCGCGGGCGTCAGACAAAGCGACTTCGCCCGTTTTCAGCAGCGCGTGGAAAGCGATCCGGACCTCGCCCGTACCTTGCAAAGCTTGCGCGACCTCGACGCTTTCATTGAATCCAGCCTGGCGCTGGGGGCTGAACGAGGGCTTCATTTCACCCGGGAAGAATTGCGGGCCGCCATGCGCAACGGTCGCCAGCAGTGGAGAACCCCGTGGAAGAACTGAACCTGCACGGTTGGTTGCCGATCCGCCTATGGCAAGAGGCCGGGCAGTGGTGGGTCGATTGGTGCTGGTTCGGCGACGCGCGTCTGTCACAGCCGTTCTTTGGCGATGCGGTGGAAGACGCCCTGCGCCTGCCCTTCAACCAGGCGTTCCGCCGCCGGACGCCCTTGGATGCACTCGGTCAGTGGCAACGCCAAACCCCGGGACTTGCGCCCAGCGCATTCATTTTCCATGCCTCCCGTTGCGGCTCGACATTGATCAGCCAGATGCTCGCCCAGTTGGACGACCATATCGTTATCTCGGAACCGCCACCGCTGGATACGCTGCTGCGCAGTGATTTGCCACCGGCCCAGCGGTGTGTGGCACTCAAGGGCTTGATGTCGGCCTACGGGCAGCGCCGCCGAGGTGTGGAGACACGCCTGGTGGTCAAGCTCGACGCCTGGAACATCGGTGAACTGCCGCTGCTGCGTGAGTGCTTTCCCGACACACCCTGGCTGTTCGTGTACCGCGACCCCTTGGAAATTTCGGTCTCCCACCTGCGGCGTCCCGGCGTGCACATGGTGCCGGGGATGATCGGGGCGACGGTCCTGGACGATGGATTGGCGTTTGGCAGCCAGGAAGATTTCATCTCGCGTCGGGTGGGGCGGCTGTTGGGAACAGGTTTGGAACACTGCCGGGCATTGGCTGGGATGGCGGTCAACTACACCGAACTGCCCGAGGCGATGACGGGCAGGTTGGCGGCGTTTTTCGGCCTCGATGATCGGCAATGCGAGCAAGTGTTCGCCACGGTTGGGCAGCATGCCAAGCAGCCGGCGCAGGCGTTTGTCGGTGACAGCGAGGGCAAGCGCCGAGAGGCTTCGGCGCTGTTGCGTGAGCGGGTCTTGTACTGGTCGCAGGGGCCCTATGAGGCGTTGAAGTCACTGCCCCTGTAGCGGGGGCGAGGGGATTTATCCCCGCTGGGTTGCGCAGCAGCCCTGAAGCAATGAACTCAATCTTCCTGGCACACCGAGTCGGCTGGTTTTGGGGGCTGCTTCGCAGCCCCGCGGGGATAAATCCCCTCGCCACAAAGACAGCCCCTAGGTCCATCGGAATGTTTATTCAAAGCCCAGTCGAGTCGGGGTTGATTGAATTTTGATCAGTCTGGCGGTCGGCGAGGGGCTAGACTGCCCAGGAGCGACCCCGCCATCCATCCATGTCCAGGAGCCCCCTATGGAACCGCCGATCCACACCCTTCGCGCATTGTTCAAGCAACTGGGCTTGCCCGATGACGCCATTGGCATTGACCAGTTCATCGCCACGCATTCACCCCTCAAGCCCGGGTTGCACTTGGCCGATGCGTTTTTCTGGAATGAGGGCCAGCGGCAAATGCTGCGCGAGGAAATCCTCGAGGATGCGGACTGGGCGGAAGTGATAGACCAGTTGGATGTGTTGTTGCGCAAGGGGCGTGGCGAGCGACCTGCCTGAGAGAACTGTGGGAGACCTGTGGGAGCGAGCTTGCTCGCGATAGCGAACGGTCAGTCGACATTGATGTAACAGGCACACCGCTATCGCGAGCGAGCTCGCTCCCACAGGTGTCAACCTGTTATTCGTTTTAAGTATTAACAAATAGCTTCTTATTCCTTAAATAATATAGCTCTCCTCCCTATACTCGTCCGGGAACAGACACGCAGGAGAGCACCCATGCGCAACGAATCGATTCGCTACCTGATTGTGCCGGGCTGGCAAGGATCGCCGGAAAATCATTGGCAAACCCACTGGCAGAACAGCCTGCCCAACAGTGCCAGGGTCGAGCAGGCCGACTGGGTGACGCCCCGGCGTGAAGACTGGGTCGCGGCGCTGGCCGAGGCCGTAGCCGCCGACAGCACGCCGGTGATCCTGATTGCCCATAGCCTGGGTTGCATCACGGTGGCCCATTGGGCCGCCACCGCGCCGGTTCAGTTTTTGCGGCAGGTGCGTGGAGCGTTGCTGGTGGCGCCGGCGGATGTCGAGCGGCCAGCCTGCGTCCCGGCGCTGCGCAACTTCGCGCCGATTCCCAGCGATCTGTTGCCGTTCCCAAGCCAAGTGGTCAGTTCCGACAACGACGACGCCGTGAGCGCCCCACGCGCCTTGGAACTGGCGCGCAACTGGGGGGCCGAGGCCGGGATCCTGGCGGGGGCGGGGCATATCAACGTGAAGTCCGGCCACCAGCGTTGGGAGCAGGGTTTCGCTTATCTCTATCGCCTGCAAAACCGCATGGAGCATCACGCCCTGCGTCGCGCCTGAATTTTTAGCGCCCCCCGTCTCCCGGCGGTCTGGGGCGGGAGCCCGCCATGAGTTTGCATGAAACCTTCGGTCAGCCCTTGCTGACCTTTCCCGATGCGGAAAAAAGCCCCCTGAGCATTCGCGCCAAGGCGCTGGTGTTCGTCGACCCCCGTTCACGGCAGTTGCGACAGGAGTTGGAGCAACTGGCGCCCCGTGCGATCTCGGTGCTGATACGCGGCGAAACCGGTAGCGGCAAGGAACTGCTGGCCCGGCATATCCATCGCGAAAGCGATCGCGGCGGATTGTTTGTGTCGGTCAACTGCGGCGCCATCAGCCCGACCTACGCCGACGCCGAACTGTTCGGGTATGCCGCCGGCAGCTACAGCGGCTCGGCCAGCAGCCGGGCCGGTTGGTTCGGTTCGGCCAACGGCGGCACCCTTTACCTGGATGAAATCGGCGATTTGCCGCTGCCGATCCAGATCAAGTTGCTGGCGGCCCTGGAGAACCACGAAGTCACCCGTGTCGGCGCCCATCAGCCCAGCCCGGTGGATGTCCGCCTGGTCGCGGCCACCAGTATCGACCTGGCGCAAGCGGTGGCGGCCGGGAAATTCCACGAACGGCTCTACCACTACCTGGGCGAAGGCCGATTGGAACTGCCGGCCCTGCGTGAACGGGTGGGCGATATTCTGTCCCTGGCCGAATACTTCCTGGGCATCTACAGCCAGCGACTCGGCCTGGCCGTGCCGCTGATCAGTGAAGCGGCGCAGCATGCCCTGGAACAGCACAGTTGGCCGGGCAACACCCGCGAGTTGGAAAACGTCATTCATTTCGCATTGCTGGTGAGTACGGGAGATGAGATTTTGCCGGAGCACTTGAATCTGCCTTCCCAACCTTCAGCCCTGGAGCTGATTGATCAGCAGGTGGCGCAGGTCATTGCCCAAGGTTCGCAAGCCGAGCGCGAAGCCCTCAGGGTGCTGCTCGATCGACTGGACCAAACGCTGTAGAAAACACTGGAACTCATGGCGAGGGGATTTATCCCCGCTGGGCTGCGGAGCAGCTCCTAAGCGATCGACGCTATCTGCCTGACACACCGGGCGCCGGCATTTAGGGTCGCTTCGCGCCCCAGCGGGGATAAATCCCCTCGCCACAAAAGCGGTGTTTTATATATGAGAAAAATGAATATGAACTTGAATAAAAGATATTGTTAAGGAATAAAAAATATCGGTATTGTCCGCATCACGCCAGCGATAGCACTTCACTGGCACACCCTCATTTAGCCGTCGTCCATGACGACTGTGATTTTCGATAAGGACACTGCATGAAAAAGGTTCTGTTGTTCACCGCATTGGCGGCAGCCCTGGCGTCGGGCCTGGCCCAGGCCGCGGAAAAACTGGTCGTGGCCGCCACGCCGGTGCCCCACGCTGAAATCCTCGAGCTGATCAAGCCAACCCTGGCCAAGGAAGGCGTGGATCTGGAAATCAAGGTCTTCACCGACTACGTCCAACCCAACGTGCAAGTTGACCAGAAACGCCTGGATGCCAACTACTTCCAGACCCTGCCGTACTTGAAGAACTTCAACGAAGGCAAAGGCACGAACCTGGTGACCGTGATCGGTGTTCACGTCGAACCGTTTGGTGGCTACTCGAAGAAGTACAAGACGCTGGCTGACCTGCCAGACGGCGCGACCATCGCGCTGCCCAACGAAGGCAGCAACAGCGGCCGTGCGCTGATCCTGTTGCAGAAGGCCGGCCTGATCGAGTTGAAAGACCCGAAAAACGCGTTGGCGACGCCGAAAGACATCGCCAAGAACCCGCGCAACTTCAAGTTCAAGGAGCTGGAATCGGCGATGCTGCCGCGGGTGCTGGACCAGGTCGACCTGGACCTGATCAACACCAACTATGCCTTGGAAGCGGGTCTTAACCCGGCCAAGGATGCCCTGGTGATCGAAGGTTCGGATTCGCCTTACGTCAACTTCCTGGTGGCCCGTCCGGACAACAAGGACAGCCCGGCCATCCAGAAACTGGCCAAGGCCCTGACCAGCCCTGAAGTGAAGGCGTTCATCGAGAAGAAATACAGCGGCGCGGTATTGCCGGCGTTCTGATTCGCGCGGTACACCCTTTCATGATTCCAAACGCCGACGGCTGATACAGCGTCGGCGTTTTTTACTGTGGGAGCTTGCTCCCACAGGGGATGGATCAGGCCTCCCCGCTCTTCAAAGCCCGGCGCAACGCCATCAACAATTTCAATATGTCCTGCGGTTCCAGTCGCTGCGGCACTTTTACGTCAGCCATGTTTTCTTCCTTGTAATGGTGAGGGGGATGGCGAAAAAGATCCTCCCTGCGGCGCAAGGAAAATAGTCGTCTTTGTTCTTCGCGGCAAATCCGGGGATAGGTTTTTGCGTGACATCAAGAAGCTCGCGAAAGCGGTTTGTCAGGTGTGGCCTAGTCCGGCCAATGCCACGCCGGCTCATCCAGCGCCCGCTGCCCGACGATCCCGGTCTGTCCAAGGTCTTTCTCCAGCACGATGCAATTGCACTGCTCATCCTGTTCCAGGGCGGCGATCAGGCGCGTGGCGTGGGACACGACCCAGACCTGGCAATTTGCCGAGGCGCGGATGATCAACCGTGCCAGGGCCGGCAACAGGTCCGGGTGCAGGCTGGTTTCCGGTTCGTTGAGCACCATCAGCGAAGGCGGTCGAGGGGTGAGCAGGGCGGCCACCAGCAACAGGTAGCGCAGGGTCCCGTCCGACAGTTCGGCGGCGGACAGCGGCCGCAGCAGGCCATGTTGTTGAAACGCGATGGCGAAACGTCCGCCTTGCAGTTTCTCGATGTTCAGGCGGGCACCGGGGAACGCATCGCCGATGGCGGCATGCAGGGCTTCGTCGTCACCGATTTCAAGGATGGTCTGCAGGGCGGCGGCCAGGTCGCGTCCGTCGTGGTGCAGCACCGGCGTGCGGGTGCCCAGTTGCGGTTGGCGCACCGGGGCGTCGGCGTCGCTGCGAAAATGGTCATAGAAGCGCCAGCGACGGATGAACTCGCGCATCTGCAGGACCTCCGGCGAAGTGCGCAGGCTGCCGACTTGGTCGAACAGGCTGTCGAAGGTGGGCGTGTGCTGGGCCAGCACATCCCAGGAACGGCCTTCGCGGGCACGGATCATTGGCCCGTTGCGGTCCACCAGCAGGCTGGCGGGCCGAAACACCGGGCCGGCCCAGATGCATTCGCGCTTGATTTCAGGGTCCAGCGAGAACGCTGAACTGCTGGGCTCCGGCAAGCCCAGGGCGATCGAGTAGCTGAAGTCTTCCCCGGCGAAACCCAGGCGCAGGCGCTTGGTGCCCTGGCGCACAATCGCCTGGACCGGCACCTCGCCGTTACGCATGCGGCGGCTGATTTCCTCCGGGCCGGCCCAGAAGGTCGATTCGAGTCCGCCTTCACGGGCCAGGGCATTGACCACCCCACCCTGGGCCGTTTCGGCAAGCAGGCGCAGGGCACGGTACAGATTGGATTTGCCGCTGCCGTTGGGGCCGGTGATCAGGTTCAGCCGGCCCAGGGGGATGACCAATTTATTGATCGATCGGTAGTTGGCCACCGCTAATGTCTTGAGCATGAGCAGACTCCTGCTGCATGGGTTCGTAGGAGCTGTCGAGCGAAGCGAGGCTGCGATCTTTTGATCTTTCGCTTGAGATTCAACTGTCAGAGGAAAGATCGCAGCCTCGCTTCACTCGACAGCTCCTACAGGAGGCGATCAGTTTGCCTGATTTGCTGCACCCATTGTATTCGCGGAACCCTGTTCTAAGCTCACAGTCGTATCGTCACTGGTACGTCCGTACAACGCAAAGGAGTCTGCATGACTGGTCCCGGAATCAAATGGGTTATTGGTTTGGGCGTGTGTGCATTGTTGACGGGGTGCGGTGATAAGAAGCCCGAAGAAAAAGCCCTGCCGCGGGTTTTCGTGCAGCAAGCCGTGCCCAGTGAATACGCAGCCTCGGTGACCCTGACCGGCGATGTCCAGGCGCGGGTGCAGACCGATCTGTCTTTTCGTGTGGGCGGCAAGATCATCGAGCGCAAGGCCGATGTCGGTGACCGGGTCTCGGCTCGGCAAGTGCTGGCTCGGCTCGATCCCCGGGACCTGCAGACCAACGTCGACTCCGCCGAGGCCCAGGTGGCCGCCGAGCAGGCGCGGGTCAAGCAGAGTGCGGCGGCGTTCGTACGCCAGCAGAAACTCCTGCCCAAGGGCTACACCAGCCAGAGCGAATACGACGCGGCCCAGGCTCAACTGCGCAGCAGCCAGAGTGCGCTGAGCGCCGCCCAGGCCCAATTGGCCAACGCCCGTGAGCAACTGAGCTACACCGCGCTGATTGCCGAGGCTCCGGGCATCATCACCGCGCGCCAGGCGGAAGTCGGCCAGGTGGTGCAGGCCACGGAGCCGATCTTCAGCCTGGCCCGGGACGGTGAGCGCGACGCGGTGTTCAACATCTACGAATCGCTGTTGAGCGAACCGTCGTCGGACCCTGCAATCACCATCAGCCTGCTGGATGACCCCGCCGTCAAGACCACCGGCACGGTACGCGAAATCACTCCCGCAGTGTCTGCCCAGACCGGCACCGTGCAGGTCAAGGTCACCCTCAATGATTTGCCCGAAGGCATGCGCCTGGGGTCGGTGGTCAGCGCCACGGCCAAATCCGCCGGCAAGACTGCCTTCGAGCTGCCTTGGTCGGCCCTGACCAAGAACCTCAGTGAGCCGGCCGTATGGCTGGTGGATGGTGAGGGCAAGGCGCAGTTGCAAACGGTGACGGTCGGCCGCTACCTGACCGGCAAGGTCATCATCAGCGACGGCCTCAAGGGTGGTGAGAAAATCGTCACCGCAGGCGGGCAGTTGCTGCACCCCGGTGTACGCGTCGAGATCGCTGAAAACACCTATGGAAAATCCAAGCCGGGAGCCCAGCCATGAAGCGTTTGTGGATGGTCTCGGCCGGCCTGTTGTTGGCCGCCTGCTCCAAGGAAGAGGCGCCGCCCGAACCGGTGCGCCCGGTGTTGTCCGTTGAGGTCCGGGCCCTTGACCAGCAGGCACTCGGGCGGTTCGCCGGGAATATCCAGGCGCGATACGAGAGCAACGTGGGTTTCCGCGTGCCAGGCCGCATCGCCAGCCGCAATGTCGATGTCGGTGCTGAAGTGAAGAAGGGCGACTTGCTCGCCACGCTCGACCCCACCGACCAGCAGAACCAGTTGCGCGCCGCCCAAGGCGACCTGGCACGGATCGAGGCGCAGTACATCAATGCCCAGGCCAATGCCCGTCGCCAGCAGCAATTGTTCGACCGTGGCGTTGGGGCCCAGGCGCAACTGGACATCGCCCAGACCGATCTGAAAACCACCGGCGCCTCTCTCGAACAGGCCCGGGCCTCGGTGGAGCAGGCCCGCGACCAGCTCAACTACAGCGAGCTGCGTACCGACCACGACGCCATCGTCACTGCCTGGAATGCCGAAGCGGGGCAGGTGGTCACCGCCGGCCAACAAGTGGTGACCCTGGCCCGCCCGGACGTCAAGGAAGCGGTGATCGACTTGCCGGCCGGGCTGGTCGAGCGCCTGCCCACGGACGTGGTGTTCGAGGTCGCGGCGCAATTGGACCCGACGATCCACACCAGCGCCATCGTGCGTGAGATCGAGCCCCAGGCCCAGAGCGCTACCCGCACCCGCCGCGCGCGCCTGACGCTGACCGACACACCGCCAGGTTTTCGCCTGGGCACGGCCATCAGCGTGACCTTGAGCTCGACCATCGAACCACGCATCGAGCTGCCGCTCAGCGCCCTGCAAGAGATCGACGGCAAGGTGCGCATCTGGCTCATCGACCCGCAGAACCAGACCGTCTCCCCCCGTGAAGTACGGATTCTCGAACGCTCCAATGACGCGGTGCTGGTGGCCAACGGCATCAAGGCCGGCGACCGCGTGGTCAGCGCCGGCGTGAACAGCCTCGAGCCGGGGCAGAAAGTGAAACTCGACGAGGACGCACGATGAAAGGGCCTTTCAACTTATCCGAATGGGCCCTGCGGCATCAGTCATTCGTCTGGTACCTGATGTTCGTGGCGCTGTTGATGGGCGTGTTCTCGTACATGAACCTGGGGCGGGAGGAAGACCCCTCGTTCACCATCAAGACCATGATCATCCAGACCCGCTGGCCGGGGGCGACCCAGGAGGAAACCCTCAAGCAGGTCACCGACCGCATCGAGAAGAAACTCGAAGAGCTCGACTCCCTCGACTATGTCAAAAGCTACACCCGTCCGGGCGAATCGACGGTGTTCGTGTACCTGCTCGACACCACCGGGGCCAAGGACATCCCCGAGATCTGGTACCAGGTCCGCAAGAAGATCGACGACATTCGTGGCGACTTCCCCCAGGGGCTGCAGGGCCCGGGTTTCAACGACGAGTTCGGTGACGTGTACGGTTCGGTGTACGCCTTCACCGGCGACGGTCTGTCGATGCGCCAGTTGCGCGACTACGTGGAGCAGGTGCGCGCCGAGATTCGCGACGTGCCCGGGCTGGGCAAGGTGGAAATGCTCGGCGAACAGGATGAAGTGCTGTACCTGAACTTCTCCACGCGCAAACTCGCTGCGCTGGGCATCGATCAGCGCCAGGTGGTGCAGAGCCTGCAATCGCAGAATGCCGTGACGCCGGCCGGGGTGATCGACGCGGGGCCGGAGCGGATATCCGTGCGTACGTCCGGGCAGTTCCAGTCGGAAAAAGACCTGGCCAACGTCAACCTGCGGCTCAATGACCGGTTCTATCGACTGGCCGACATCGCCGACATCAGCCGGGGTTATGTCGACCCCGCTACACCGATGTTCCGCTTCAACGGCACGCCGGCCATCGGTCTCGCCATCGCGATGAAGAAGGGTGGCAACATCCAGGATTTCGGCAAGGCGCTGCATGCGCGCATGAACGAACTGACCGCCGACCTGCCGGTGGGCGTTGGCGTGCACACTGTGTCGGACCAGGCCGAGGTGGTGGAAGAGGCCGTCGGCGGCTTTACCAGCGCCTTGTTCGAGGCGGTGATCATCGTCCTGGTCGTCAGCTTCATCAGCCTTGGCGTACGGGCCGGGCTGGTGGTGGCCTGTTCGATCCCACTGGTGCTGGCGATGGTCTTCCTGTTCATGGAATACAGCGGCATCACCATGCAGCGGATTTCCCTCGGCGCGTTGATCATCGCCCTCGGCCTGCTGGTGGACGATGCAATGATTACCGTGGAGATGATGGTCACGCGCCTGGAAAAAGGTGACAGCAAGGAGCAGGCCGCGACCTTTGCCTATACCTCGACGGCATTCCCGATGCTCACCGGGACCCTGGTGACTGTCGCCGGTTTCGTGCCCATCGGCCTGAATGCGAGTTCCGCCGGTGAGTACACCTTCACCCTGTTCGCGGTCATCGCCGTGGCGATGCTGGTGTCGTGGATCGTCGCGGTGCTGTTTGCCCCGGTGATCGGCGTGCATATTCTCAGCACCAACGTCAAACCTCACAGCGCCGAGCCGGGGCGGATCGGCCGGGCGTTCAACGGCGGCCTGCTGTGGGCGATGCGCAATCGCTGGTGGGCCATTGGCATCACGGTGTTGCTGTTCGTGCTGGCGGTGTTTTGCATGCGCTTCGTGCAGAACCAGTTTTTTCCATCGTCGGACCGACCGGAAATCCTGGTGGACCTCAACCTGCCGCAAAACGCCTCGATGGACGAGACCCGCAAAGCGGTCGACCGCCTGGAAGCGACCCTCAAGGGTGACCCGGACATCGCGCGCTGGAGCACCTACATCGGCGAAGGCGCGATTCGCTTCTACCTGCCGCTGGACCAGCAATTGCAGAACCCCTACTACGCGCAACTGGTGATCGTCAGCAAGGGCCTGGAGTCGCGCAACGCCCTGACCGAGCGCCTGCAAAAGCGTCTGCGCGAGGATTTCGTCGGCATTGGCAGCTACGTGCAGGCCCTGGAAATGGGCCCGCCGGTGGGCCGGCCGATCCAGTACCGGGTCAGCGGCAAGGACGTCGACCAGGTGCGCAAGCACGCCATCGAGCTGGCCACCGAGCTGGACAAGAACTCGCACATCGGCGAAATCATTTACGACTGGAACGAGCCGGGCAAGGTCCTGCGCATTGATATCGCCCAGGACAAGGCGCGGCAATTGGGCTTGTCTTCCGATGATGTGGCCAGACTGATGAACAGCATCGTCAGTGGCTCGCCGGTGACCCAGGTCAACGACGATATCTACCTGATCGATGTGGTCGGCCGCGCTGAAGATGCCGAGCGCGGTTCGCCGGAAACCCTGCAGAACCTGCAAATCGTCACCCCGAGTGGCACTTCGATTCCGTTACTGGCGTTTGCCACGGTGCGCTATGAACTGGAGCAGCCGTTGGTGTGGCGTCGCGACCGCAAGCCGACCATCACCATCAAGGCCGCAGTGCGCGACGAGATCCAGCCCACCGACCTGGTCAAGCAACTGCAACCGGACATCGACAAGTTCGCCGCCGGCCTGCCGGTGGGTTACAAGGTCGCCACGGGCGGCACGGTGGAAGAAAGCAGCAAGGCCCAAGGGCCGATCGCCAGCGTCGTGCCGCTGATGCTGTTTCTGATGGCGACCTTCCTGATGATCCAGCTGCACAGCGTGCAGAAACTGTTCCTGGTGGCCAGCGTCGCGCCCCTCGGGCTGATCGGCGTGGTGCTGGCGCTGGTGCCGACGGGCACGCCCATGGGCTTCGTGGCGATCCTCGGGATCCTGGCCTTGATCGGCATCATCATCCGTAACTCGGTGATCCTGGTGACCCAGATCGATGAATACGAACGTGACGGCTACGAGCCCTGGGACGCCGTGGTGGAGGCCACCGAACATCGGCGCCGGCCGATCCTGCTCACGGCCGCCGCGGCGAGCCTGGGGATGATCCCGATTGCCCGGGAAGTGTTCTGGGGGCCGATGGCCTACGCGATGATCGGCGGGATCATCATCGCCACGCTGCTGACGCTGCTGTTCCTGCCGGCGCTGTATGTGGCCTGGTACAAGATCCGCGAGCCCAAGCGCGATTGATACGGCCGCACAATTGCTCTTGTGGCGAGGGGATTTATCCCCGCTGGGCTGCGAAGCAGCCCCAAAAGGCTGTCAGCCCGGTATGTCAGGTTGAGTGAGGTTGCTCTCTTTGGGGCTGCGGTGCAGCCCAGCGGGGATAAATCCCCTCGCCACAGGTTAGGTGTCTGGTCTCGGCTGCGCGCCCTTTTTACTTGCGCAACAACCGCAACCCATTGAACACCACCAACAAACTCACCCCCATGTCGGCAAACACCGCCATCCACATGGTGGCAAGCCCGGCGAAGGTGAACCCAAGGAAAATCGCCTTGATCACCAACGCCAGGGCAATGTTTTGCTTGAGGATGCTGGACGTCTGCCGCGACAGGCGAATGAACGCCGGAATCTTGCGCAGATCATCGTCCATCAGCGCGACGTCGGCGGTCTCGATGGCCGTGTCGGTGCCGGCCGCCGCCATGGCGAAGCCGATTTCCGAGCGGGCCAGGGCCGGGGCGTCGTTGATGCCGTCGCCGACCATGCCGACGCGGTGACCTTGGGCATACAGCGCTTCAATGGCTTGCAGCTTGTCTTCCGGCAACAAGTCCCCCCGCGCCTGATCCATGCCCACCTGCGCGGCAATTGCTTCGGCGGTGTGGGCGTTGTCGCCAGTGAGCATCAGGGTCTTGATGCCCAGGTCGTGCAATTGCCGGATGGCTTCGCGGCTGGAGTCCTTTACGGTGTCGGCCACGGCAAACAGCGCCAGGGGGCCTGTAGCGTCGAGCAGCAGCACCACCGACTTGCCTTGTTTTTCCAGGGCGAAGAGTTTTTCTTCCAGCTCGGGAGAGCACAGGCCGAGGTCTTCCACCAGGCGGTGATTGCCCAAGTGATAGGTCTGGCCGCCGATGTCGCCGCGCACGCCGCGCCCGGCAAGCGCCTCAAAGTTATCCACAACCTGCGGGGCCAGTTGCTTATCCACCGCCGCATTGGTAATTGCCCGGGACACCGGGTGGTCGGAACGGGCGGCGAGGCTGGCGGCCAGGGCCGGGGCGGTGCTTTGCACCGTCGGGTCCAGGACCACGTAGTCGGTTTGCACCGGTTTGCCGTGGGTGATCGTGCCGGTCTTGTCCAAGGCCAGGTAGTCGAGCTTGTAGCCGCCCTCCAGGTAAACGCCGCCCTTGACCAGGATGCCTTTGCGCGCCGCGGCGGCGAGGCCGCTGACGATGGTCACCGGGGTGGAAATCACCAGTGCGCAAGGGCAGGCCACCACCAGCAGCACCAGCGCCCGGTAGATCCAGTCGAACCACGCCGCGCCCATGAACAGCGGGGGGATGACGGCCACGGCCAAGGCCAGGGCAAACACCGCCGGGGTGTAGATTTTCGAGAACTGATCGACGAAACGCTGGGTCGGTGCGCGGGAGCCCTGGGCTTGTTCCACGGCGTGGATGATCCGCGCCAGGGTGGATTGGTCGGCCGCCGCGGTCACGGTGTATTCCAGTTCGCCGGCCTGGTTGATGGTGCCGGCGAATACTTTGTCGCCGACGGTTTTTTCCACCGGCAGGCTTTCGCCGGTGATCGGTGCCTGGTCGAGGGTGGAGCGGCCGGCGACCACGTCACCGTCCAGGCCCACGCGTTCGCCGGGGCGCACCCGCACCCGCGCGCCCAGGGCAATGGCCTTGACCTCTTGCACCTGCCAGCTGCCATCGGCCTGTTGCACGGTGGCTTGTTCCGGGGCCATCTGCATCAGGCCACTGATGGCGTTGCGCGCCCGGTCCAGGGATTTGGCCTCGATCAGCTCGGCCACGGTGAACAGGAACATCACCATCGCCGCTTCCGGCCATTGGCCGATCAGCACGGCACCGGTCACGGCGATGCTCATCAGCGCATTGATGTTCAGGTTGCGGTTCTTCAGGGCGATCCAGCCCTTCTTGTACGTGCCCAGGCCACCGCTGAGGATCGACACCAACGCCACCAGCGCGACCACCCAGTTGGGCGCGGCATTGGTGAAATGGATCAGCTCGGCGCCCAAAGCCGTCACGCCGGACAGCGCCAACGGCCACCAGGGTTTGGCCGGGGCGGGCAGGTCGTTGGTTTGCGATTTCTGGCCCGGGGTCAGCGGGTCGGCCTGCATCCCTAAGGACTCGATGGCCTGGATGATCGGCGCGTCGCTGGGCAAATCGTGAGTCACGCCGAGCACGCGGTTGATCAGGTTGAATTCCAGTCGCTGCACGCCTTCGAGCTTGCCGAGCTTGTTCTGGATCAGCGTCTGCTCGGTGGGGCAGTCCATGGCTTCGATGCGGAAACTGCTCAGCCGCGCACCGTCCGTCGGCGTTTTGCCGAGGTTGACCACCGCTGGCGCCGCTTTCGAGGTGCAGCAGGAATGCCCGTGGTCATGGCCGTGGCCGGGTTTGTGGGTGTGAAGGGAATCGCTCATCGGGTGACGTCCGTGAAAAGTGCCTGTTGCGCAGTAAAGACCCTGTAGCCACTATAGGGTCAAGCACCTATTTGGAAGGCTGCATCATGAAGATCGGAGAACTGGCGAAAATCACCGACTGCCAGGTCGAAACCATCCGCTATTACGAGCGCGAAGGCCTGCTGCCGGAACCGGCCCGCAGCGACGGCAATTACCGCGTCTATACCCAGGCCCATGCCGAGCGGCTGACGTTCATCCGCAACTGCCGCACCCTGGACATGACCCTGGAAGAAATCCGCAGCCTCCTGGCCCTGCGCGACAGCCCCCAGGACCAGTGCGAAAGCGTCAATGCGCTGATCGACGAACACATCCAGCACGTCAAGGCCCGCATCGATGGCCTGCTGGCCCTGCAGACGCAACTGATCGACCTGCGCCATCGCTGTGGCGAAGGGCCGGACCTGGATCAATGCGGGATCTTGCAGCGGTTGGAGGTGAGCGGGGCCGTGGCACCGGAGGTGGAGCATTCGCATGTGGGGCGTAGTCATGGGCATTGAGTGCCCTTGTGTTTGATCGTTCCCACGCTCTGCGTGGGAATGCAGCCCGGGACGCTCCGCGTCCCTGTGTGACGCAGAGCGTCACTGGAACACTCCCACGCAGAGCGTGGGAGCGATCAGCCGTGAGCTTTAGACCGCCATCGGCGCGGTCATTGGCGCATGGTGCTGATAGCCTTCCAGGGAGAAGTCGCCCGGCTCCACCAACTCCAGCCACTCCGGCTGGTAGACACCGGTCTTGGCAAACGCCGGCACGCGTTCGGAAATCACCAGTTTCGGCATCGGGAACGGCTCACGCTTGAGCTGTTCGTTGAGCATGTCCAAGTGGTTTTCGTAGACGTGGGCATCGCCGATGAAATAGGTGAACCAGCGCGGTGTATAACCGGTCAGGCGACCGATCAGGCTCAGCAGGGCGGCGCCTTCGGTGAGGTTGAACGGCGTGCCCAGGCCCAGGTCGTTGGAGCGGATGTAGAGGGTCAGGGAGATTTCCCTGGTCTCGACATTCGGGTGGAACTGGTAGAGCAGATGGCACGGCGGCAGGGCCATTTCATCGAGCTGGGCGCAGTTCCAGCCGTGGAACAGGATACGGCGGCTGCCCGGGTCCTTGATGATGGTGTCGACGCACTGGCGCACCTGGTCGATGGCCTTGTACAGCACCACGTAGGCCTGGCCGTTCTCTTCGCCTTCGGCGATCTGCCGGTAACCCTGGGCCAGCGTCTGCTCGATGGCCGCCGAGTTGCTCAGGGGTATCTGCTTGTAGGCCGGCCATTTGCGCCATTGCACGCCGTAGATCTCGCCCAGGTCGTCGTCGCCCTGGCGGAACGGGTTGGCCAGCCACTGGGCGTTTTCGTTGGCGTTCTGGTCCCAGACCTTGCAGCCCAGGGCGCGGAACTCGGCGGCATTGTTCACGCCCCGGAGAAAACCGCACATTTCGCCGATGGCCGACTTGAAGGCCATCTTGCGGGTGGTGATGGCCGGGAAGCCGTCCTGCAAGTCATAGCGCAGCATGGCGCCGGGGAAGCTGATGGTGTTCACACCGGTGCGGTTGGCTTGCTTGGTGCCGTTCTTGATGACGTGGGCCACCAGATCGAGATATTGCTTCATGGGTTACCTGTGTCCTTGAACCCGGGGCCAGCGCCCCGGGGTTCGAATTTTAAACCTTGGCCGCCGCAGCCGGTGCACGACGATAAGCCAGCCAGATCAGCGCCAGGCCACCGACGATCATCGGCAGGCACAGCACCTGGCCCATGGTCAGCCAGTTCCACGCCAGGTAGCCGAGCTGGGCGTCCGGTACTCGGACGAATTCAACGATGAAACGGAAGATGCCATAGAACAGCGCGAACATGCCCGACACCGCCATGGTTGGCCGCGGCTTGCGCGAGAACAGCCAGAGGATCAGGAACAAGGCCACGCCTTCGAGGGCGAACTGGTACAGCTGGGACGGGTGGCGCGGTAATTGCGCCGGGTCGCTGAACGGCGGGAAGATCATCGCCCATGGCACGTCAGTCGGCTTGCCCCACAATTCGGCATTGATGAAGTTGCCGATGCGCCCGGCGCCCAGGCCGATCGGCACCATCGGCGCGACAAAGTCCATCAGCTCGAAAAACGACTTGTTGTTGCGCTTGCCGAACCACAACGCCGCCAGCATCACGCCGATGAACCCGCCGTGGAACGACATGCCGCCCTTCCAGACTTCGAAGATCAGCGTCGGGTTGGCCAGGTACGCGCTCAGGTCGTAGAACAGCACGTAGCCCAGGCGTCCGCCGACGATCACGCCCATGGACAACCAGAACACCAGGTCGGAGAGCTTTTCCTTGTTCCAGGTCGGGTCGAAGCGGTTGAGCCGGCGCGACGCCAGCAGCCAGGCGCCGCCGATGCCGATCAGGTACATCAGGCCGTACCAGTGGATTTTCAGCGGGCCGATGGCCAAGGCTACCGGATCGATCTGCGGGTAAGGCAGCATTGATATTCCTCGTAAACGTCAAAAATGCCCGGGCGACGCTGCCACCTCGGGATTAAGCCAGGATTGCGTCAGAACAGAAAACTCAAGCCCACGCAGAATAGTAAGGCGGCGAACAGCCGCTTGAGCAAGCGCGGCGACAGGCGATGGGCCAGCCGCGCGCCGAAACGGGCGAAGACCATGCTGGTCAAGGCGATGCCCAGCAGCGCCGGCAAATACACAAAACCGAGACTATGGGCCGGCAGCAGCGGATCGTGCCAGCCCAGAATCATGAAACTTAACGCACTGACCACGGCGATGGGCAGTCCGCAGGCCGATGACGTCGCGACCGCCTGCTGCATCGGCACGCTGCGCCAGGTCAGGAACGGCACGGTCAGCGAACCGCCGCCGATGCCGAAAATCGCCGAGGCCCAGCCGATCACGGTGCCGGCCACGGTCAGCCCGGCCTTGCCCGGTACGGTGCGGCTGGCCTTGGGCTTGACGTCCAGGGCCAGTTGCACGGCAACGATCAGGGCGAACACGCCGATGATCTTTTGCAGGTGCGGGCCGGAAATCGCTTCGGCGGTGATCGCGCCGAAACCGGCACCGATCAGGATTCCCACCGTCATCCAGGCGAAAATCGGCCAGCGCACCGCGCCTTTGCGCTGGTGCTCGCGCACGGCGTTGACCGAGGTGAAGATGATCGAGGCCAAGGACGTGCCCACGGCCAGGTGCGTCAACACCTGCGGATCGAAACCCTGCAGGGTGAAACTGAACACCAGCACCGGGACGATGATGATCCCGCCCCCCACGCCGAACAGCCCGGCCAGCACCCCCGCGCAGGCGCCAAGCAGCAGATAGAGCACAAATTCCACCAGACTCTCCCCGCCCATCCCCGAAATAAGAGCGGCATGGTAACGGATCCAGGGCTCCAGGCTCCACTGAAGGCGATGGATGCCGGGGCGATGTGTGGGTAGAGTGACCTACAGATGACCTGGAGCGGAACCTCTGTGGCGAGGGGATTTATCCCCGTTGGGCTGCGAAGCGGCCCTGAAAACCTGACAGCCAGATTTGCCAGGTTGATTGATTCGATAGTTTTGGGGCTACTTCGCAGCCCGGCGGGGATAAATCCCCTCGCCACCAAAGCGGAGTGTTAGGTTCATTTTTTAACAGGACGACCTGATGTGCCTGATCGTATTTGCCTGGCGACCCGGCCACGCCCAACCGCTGATCGTGGCGGCCAACCGCGACGAATTCTACGCCCGGCCGACCTTGCCCCTGGCCCAATGGCCTGACGCGCCCCATGTCCATGCCGGGCGCGATCTCGAAGCCGGTGGCACCTGGCTCGGCATTGGCGCCGAAGGTCGTTTTGCCGCCCTGACCAATATCCGTGACCCGGGCCAGTTGCCGGCCTTCAAGTCGCGCGGTGAGCTGGTCGCGCGGTTCTTGACCGGGCATCTGTCGATTGCCGATTACCTCAGCGAAATCGTGCCCCGCGCCAACGAGTATGGTGGTTTCAACCTGCTGCTCGGCGATGGCACCGAGCTTTGGCACCACAACGCCCGCGATACCCAGCCCCAGCGGTTGGCCGAGGGCGTCTATGGTTTGTCGAACGCTGGGCTGAACACGCCATGGCCCAAATTGCTCAAGGCCCGGGCGGCCCTGGGCGAGGTACTGGACGATCCGCAGCCCCAGGCCTTGTTGGCACTGCTGAACGACCCACAACCTGCGCCGGTGGCGGAACTGCCAGACACGGGCGTGGGCCTGGCGACCGAGATGTTGCTATCGAGTGTGTTCATTGCCAGCCCGGCCTACGGGACGCGGGCGAGTACGGCGCTGATTGTCCATGCCGATGGGACGCGGCAGATGGTCGAGCGCAGTTTCGGGCCCCATGGGGGGCATTTGGGGGAGGTGGAGCTGCAAATCTGAAGGATTCGTGCTGTAGGAGCTGCCGAGCGAAGCGAGGCTGCGATCTTTCCCCTGGCACTTGAGTCTCAAGTGAAAAAAATCAAAAGATCGCAGGCTTCGCCAGCTCCTACAGAGCCTAACGGGAGCAAGCTCCCTCGCCACACAGATGCTCGTTAGAGCGTCTTGTTCGAAGCCGGATTGATCATCCGCGCCAACCCAAGGTTCTTCAGCGCCAGTTGCAGGGAGCTGTGGATCACCTGCGGGTTGTCGATGGTCATCACTTCCGCCAGCAATTCCTGGGCCTTGCTGAGGTTGATCTGGCGCAGCATCCACTTCACTTTCGGCAGGTTGGTGGCGTTCATCGACAGGCTGTCGAACCCCATCGCCATCAGCAGCACCGCGGCCGCCGGGTCGCCGGCCATCTCGCCGCAGATGCTCACCGGCTTGCCTTCGGCATGGGCGTCACGCACCACGTTCTGCAGGGCTTGCAGCACCGCCGGGTGCAGGTAGTCGTACAGGTCGGCGACCCGTGGGTTGTTACGGTCCACGGCCAACAGGTACTGGGTCAGGTCGTTGGAGCCTACCGAGAGGAAGTCCACCTGCCGGGCCAGTTCCTTGGTCTGGTACACCGCCGCCGGGATCTCGATCATCACCCCCACCGGTGGCATCGGCACATCGGTGCCTTCGTCGCGCACTTCGCCCCAGGCCCGGTGGATCAGGTGCAGGGCCTCTTCCAGTTCATGGGTGCCGGAGATCATCGGCAACAGGATGCGCAGGTTGTTCAGGCCCTCGCTGGCCTTGAGCATGGCGCGGGCCTGGACCAGGAAGATTTCCGGGTGGTCGAGCGTCACGCGGATGCCGCGCCAGCCGAGGAACGGGTTGTCTTCCTTGATCGGGAAGTAGGACAGGGACTTGTCGCCGCCGATGTCCAGGCTGCGCATGGTCACCGGTTGCGGGTGGAACGCGGCCAGTTGTTCGCGGTAGATCGCCAGCTGTTCCTTTTCGCTGGGGAAGCGCTGGTTGATCATGAACGGCACTTCGGTGCGGTACAGGCCCACACCCTCGGCCCCACGCTTCTGCGCCCGGGCCACGTCGGCCAGCAGGCCGGTGTTGACCCACAAGGGCATGCGGTGGCCGTCGAGGGTCACGCACGGCAGGTCCCGCAGCGCATCCAGTCCCAGGGACAGTTGCTTTTCTTCCTCCACCACATCGGCAAACTGCTTGCGCAGCACGTCGCTGGGGTTGGTGTAGACCTCGCCGTGGTAGCCATCGACGATCATCTGGATGCCGTCGACCTTGGAATACGGCAGGTCCACCAGGCCCATCACCGTCGGGATGCCCATGGCCCGGGCCAGGATCGCCACGTGGGAGTTGCCCGAGCCCAATACCGAGACCAGCCCCGCCAGCTTGCCTTCAGGCACTTCGCCGAGCATGGCCGGGGTCAGCTCTTCACTGACCAGGATGGTGTTGTCGGGGTAGACCAGGGTCTGCTGGCGCTCCTGCTGCAAGTAGGCCAGCAACCGGCGGCCAAGGTCCTTGACGTCCGAGGCCCGCTCGCGCAGGTAGGCGTCGTCCATCAGTTCGAAGCGGTTGACGTGGTCGGTCACCACCTGGCGCAGCGCGCCCTGGGCCCATTGGCCGGTCTTGATGATGGTGGTCACTTCGCTGCCCAGGGAGGCATCGTCGAGCATCATCAGGTAAACGTCGAACAGCGCGCGCTCTTCAGGGCGCAGCTGCGTCGCCAGCTTGGCCGACAGGGCCCGCATGTCGGCCCGCACGCCTTCGATGGCGGTCTTGAACAGGCCCAGCTCGGCGTTGATGTCGGTGATGGTCTTGTCCGGCACCACGTCGAGGTCGGCGGGTGGCAACATGACCACGGCCGTGCCCACCGCCGCGCCCGGCGAACCCGGCACGCCGACGAACTTGGCTTCCTGGATGCCCTTGCCCTGGCGACCCAGGCCGCTGATCGAGCCGGTGGCCTCGGCGTGGGCGATAACGCCGGCCAGTTGCGCGCTCATGGTCACGAGGAAGGCTTCTTCACCTTCGTCGAACTGGCGGCGCTCTTTTTGCTGGATGACCAACACGCCGACGACGCGGCGGTGGTGGATGATCGGTGCGCCGAGGAACGAGGCATAACGCTCTTCGCCCGTTTCGGCAAAGTAGCGATAGCGCGGGTGATCCGCGGCGTTTTCGAGGTTCAGGGGTTCTTCGCGCGTGCCGACCAGGCCGACCAGGCCTTCATTGGGGGCCATGCTGACCTTGCCAATGGAGCGCTTGTTCAAGCCCTCGGTGGCCATCAGCACGAAACGGTTGGTCTCGGGGTCCAGCAGGTAGACCGAGCAGACCTGGCTGCCCATGGCCTCTTTGACGCGCAATACAATAATCCCCAACGCCGCCTTGAGATCCTTGGCGGAGTTAACTTCCTGGACGATCTTGCGCAGCGTATTGAGCATGGCTCGGGGTCGAACTCCGTCGTCAGTCGCGCGTCAGCAGGCGCGGGGCAAGCTCTTTGAGAGCGCGTCGATACACTTCGCGCTTGAATGTCACCACCTGGCCCAACGGATACCAATAGCTGACCCAGCGCCAGCCATCGAACTCCGGTTTACCGGTCAAATCCATCCGCACCCGCTGCTCGTTGGAGATCAGGCGCAGGAGAAACCATTTCTGCTTCTGGCCGATGCACAGCGGTTGGCTGTGCGTGCGGACCAGGCGTTGCGGCAAACGATAGCGCAACCAGCCTCGGGTGCAGGCGAGTATTTCGACATCTTCTCGCTCAAGCCCCACTTCTTCGTTCAACTCGCGGTACAAGGCCTCTTCCGGCGTCTCCTGGGGGTTGATCCCACCCTGGGGAAACTGCCAGGCGTCTTGATTGATACGGCGAGCCCATAGCACCTGCCCAGCATCATTCGTAAGAATGATCCCCACATTGGGACGGAAACCATCGGGATCGATCACGGCAACAACCTCGCAAACGCATGTCGCCGCATTGTTCCACAAAGGTTGTGAAAGCAGCAACGAGCGCCCCTAGCTTATGTGCACTCTTGTGAAAAGTCCGTATTCTGGACGCCTTTCTTCAGATTTTTCAGCGAGTAACTGCAATGCGGCTGGCTTTATTCGACTTGGATAACACATTGCTGGGCGGCGACAGCGACCACGCGTGGGGCGATTACCTGTGTGAGCGCGGTTTTCTGGACGCTGTCACGTACAAGGCACGCAACGACGCGTTCTACGAGGATTACCTGGCCGGCAAGCTCGACAACGCCGAGTACCTGAATTTTTGCCTGGAAATCCTCGGCCGTACCGAAATGCACGTGCTGGCCCAGTGGCACCAGGACTACATGCGCGACTGCATCGAGCCGATCGTATTGCCCCAGGCCATCGAACTGCTGGAAAAACACCGCGACGCTGGCGACAAGCTGGTGATCATTACCGCCACCAACCGCTTCGTCACCGCGCCGATTGCCGAGCGCCTGGGCGTCGAAACCCTGATCGCCACCGAATGCGAGATGGTTGACGGGCGCTACAGCGGCCGCAGCACCGACATCCCGTGTTTTCGCGAGGGCAAGGTGACTCGGTTGAACCGTTGGCTGGAAGAGACTGGGCATTCGCTGGATGGCAGCTACTTTTATAGCGATTCGATGAATGACTTGCCGCTGCTGGAGGTGGTGACGCACCCGGTGGCGGTGGATCCGGATCCGAATCTTCGGGCCGAGGCCGAGAGGCGGGGTTGGCCGGTGATTTCGTTGCGCGGCTGAAAATGGCTATCGCGAGCAAGCTCGCTCCCACAGGGGATTGGCGTCGATCATGCAACCTCTGTGGGAGCGAGCTTGCTCGCGATGAAAGCGACACGGTCCAGAGCCTTAAACCGGCTTGGCCCCCATCAACCCCGCAATGGCGACAAAGCAGACAACACTGAACAGCGCCAGGGCCAAGGTGAATTTGCCGTTGCCCGCCGACGGCAGCTTGCGCAGTCTGTTCAGCCGCACCACCAGCCAGAACCCCGCCAGCGCCGCCAAGGTGTAGAGCACGCTGGAAGCCAGCAGCCAGGTCTGGCCCAGTGGCCAGCCGACTTGATGAACCATCCACCATCCGGTGAACGGTAGGCTCGCCAGTGCCAGGATCATCACCAGCCAGACGAACAGTCGCGGCCGTTGCAGCGTGCGCGCGACCGCCGTGGCATCGCCGTTGCGTCGCGTGCGCCAGACCCAGACGGCCAGCCCCAGGGCGCCAGCCAACAGCAACACCGTGGCGACGACGTGAGCGATTTTCAGCGCGGTTAACGTTTCCATCGTTCGATTTCCTTATGACGTGCTCAACAGCTTAGCCTCTGTAGGGGTCACCCCAGGAACAGCTGATACGCCGGGTTGTCACTTTCATCCCAGTACGGATAGCCGATTTCTTCCAGGGCCGCCGGCACCAGGTGGCGTTCATCGTGAGGCACTTGCAGCCCCGCGACCACGCGGCCGTCCGCGGCGCCATGGTTGCGGTAGTGGAACATCGAGATATTCCAGCGCCCACCCAGCTTGTTGAGAAAGTTGAACAGCGCGCCCGGGCGCTCCGGGAATTCGAAGCGCAGCACCACCTCATCGATGACATGGGCCGCATGCCCGCCGACCATGTGGCGGATGTGCAACTTGGCCAGCTCATTGTCGGTCAGGTCCAGCACCGGGAAGCCTTGTTCGGTCAGGCTGGCGATCAGCGCGCTGCGCGGGTCGTTTTCCGGGTGGGTCTGCACGCCGACGAAAATGTGCGCTTCACTGCCGGTGTTGTAGCGATAGTTGAATTCGGTGATCTGGCGCTTGCCGACGGCTTCGCAGAACGCCTTGAAGCTGCCCGGCTTCTCGGGGATGGTCACGGCGATGATCGCTTCGCGACCTTCGCCCAGCTCGGCGCGCTCGGCGACGTGGCGCAAGCGGTCGAAGTTGACGTTGGCACCGGAGTCGATGGCCACCAGGGTCTGGCCGCTGATGCCCCGTGACTCGACGTATTTCTTGATCCCGGCCACGCCCAGGGCGCCGGCAGGTTCGGTGATCGAGCGGGTATCGTCGTAGATATCCTTGATTGCGGCGCAGATCTCGTCGGTACTGACGGTGATCACTTCGTCCACGTGGTGCTTGCAGATATCAAAGGTGTGCTGGCCGATCTGCGCCACGGCAACGCCGTCGGCGAACAGCCCCACGGTCGGCAGCACCACGCGCTCGCCCGCGGCCATGGCCGCTTGCAGGCAATTGGAGTCGTCCGGTTCGACGCCGATGATCTTGATGTCCGGGCGCAGGTATTTCACGTAGGCCGCGATCCCGGCAATCAGCCCGCCACCGCCCACCGGGACGAAAATCGCATCCAGGCGCCCAGGGTGCTGGCGCAGGATCTCCATCGCCACCGTGCCCTGCCCGGCAATGGTGTGGGGATCGTCATACGGGTGGATGTAGACGTAGCCCTTTTCGTCCACCAGTTTCAGCGAATAGGCCAGGGCTTCGGGGAACGAATCGCCGTGCAGCACCACTTTGCCGCCACGGGAGCGCACGCCTTCGACCTTGATTTCCGGGGTGGTCTTGGGCATCACGATGGTGGCCTTGACCCCCAGCACCTTGGCCGCCAGGGCCAGGCCCTGGGCGTGGTTGCCCGCCGAAGCCGTGACCACGCCGCGGGCGCGTTCTTCGTCGCTGAGCTGGGTCAGCTTGTTGTAGGCCCCGCGAATCTTGAACGAGAACACCGGCTGCAAGTCTTCACGCTTGAGCAAAATGCTGTTGCCCAGCCGCTCGGAGAGCTGGCGAGCGGTCTGCAGCGGGGTTTCTACGGCAACGTCGTAAACGCGCGAGGTGAGGATCTTTTTGACGTACTGTTCAAGCATCGGAAAGCATCACTGAGCGGGTTGGGCAGGGCCAAGGAGTCTAACCCGGCTTTTGGCCGGGCGACCACAGGGATCTGCGTTCAATCAGGCGATGACCGAGGCTCTTGCGGCGCCTATAATGCCGGCCTTTCGTTCCCTCTCGGCACCTTCGGAGCCCGCATGACCCAGGATCAACTCAAACAGGCCGTGGCCCAGGCCGCCGTCGACCTCATCCTCCCGAAACTGGATGACAAGAGCGTCGTCGGGGTCGGCACCGGCTCCACGGCCAATTGCTTCATCGATGCGCTGGCGCAACACAAGGGCGCGTTCGACGGCGCGGTCGCCAGCTCCGAAGCGACTGCCGCGCGCCTCAAGGGCCACGGGATCCCGGTGTACGAGCTCAATACCGTCAGTGACCTGGAGTTCTACATCGACGGCGCCGACGAAAGCGACGCGCACCTGAACCTGATCAAGGGCGGCGGCGCGGCCTTGACCCGCGAGAAGATCGTCGCGGCGGTGGCCAAGACCTTCATCTGCATTGCCGATGCCAGCAAACTGGTGCCGGTGCTGGGCGCATTCCCTTTGCCGGTGGAAGTCATTCCCATGGCCCGCAGCCACGTGGCCCGGCAATTGGTGAAGCTGGGCGGTGACCCGGTGTACCGCGAAGGCGTGCTGACCGATAACGGCAATATCATCCTGGACGTGCACAACCTGCAGATTACCAACCCGGTGGAGCTGGAAAGCCAGATCAACGCCATCGTTGGCGTGGTCACCAATGGTTTGTTCGCGGCGCGTCCGGCGGATGTGTTGTTGCTGGGAACCGCTGACGGGGTGAAGACCCTCAAGGCTTGATCCGATCTTGTGACTGGCACTCTTGTGGCGAGGGGATTTATCCCCGTTGGGCTGCGAAGCAGCCCTAAAACCTGAATTAATCGCTGTGCCAGATAGATCGAGCTCATTGCTTTTGGGGACTGCTACGCAGCCCAGCGGGGATAAATCCCCTCGCCACAGGATTTTTGATTCCTTCAGTCGGGCTGCGGCTTCTTGAACACATAGAACAGATTCGGCTCGCTCACCAGATACAGGTTGCCATCGTCGTCCATGGCCAGGCCTTCGGCCTGGGGCACGGTTTTTTGCAGGCCCTGGCCACCCTTGCTCAACGACAGCGTGCTCAACGGCCGGCCGTCGATGTCCAATTCGATAATCAGCCGCGATTCATCGGACAGCGCCAGCAAGTGGCCGCTGCGTTCATCGTATTGCAGGCTTGAAAGGTCACGCACGAACAACCCCGCATCGCGCTTGGGGTTGTTGATCACATGGACCGCGTAGGACTTTTCCGGATTGTGGTGGGGAAACCCATGCACTTCATAAATCAGCATCGGGTCGCGTTCCTTGGCCACGAACAGGCGTTTGCCCACCGAGTCGTAGGCCAGCCCTTCGAACCCCTTGTTGCTGCTCATGTGCACGCCGAGGCTCATTTGCTCGGCATCGGCCGCGTCAAGAAACTGGGTATCGTCTTCCAGGTGGATCTTGATCAGCCGCTGCTGGCGTTCGTCGGAGACGACGTAGGTGTCTTCGCTGATGAATTCCACCGCCTCCGGATCGCCGAAGCCGATCAGGGCGATGCGCCGCAAAATCTTGCCGTCCAGCGACAGCTCGATCAGCTCGGCGTTTTTATTGGTCACGGTAAACAGGCTCTTGCGGACCGGATCGAACGTCAGCGCGGAAACGTCATCGTCCAGGCCGTCGATCACCTGCGCCTCCACTGTGACCCGGTATTGGTCCAGGGCGATGGTCTCTTCGCTGGTGGGTTTCCAATAGGTGTTGAGGTTGAACCAGGCGCGCTCGAACAGGCGCAGGTGTTGACCGACGGCGATCAGGAGGATCAGCGCCAGTGTCAGCAATATCAGGATTAAGGGTTTGGGACGGGCGAGTCGACGCATGTTGGGGTGGGCTCGGATGAGAACAGGTGGGTGGAAATACCACGGTTGCCTGAACTGAAACTTAATGGCGGTGTGCCACACCCTACAACGAAAGGGAACTTATCCTACAGAGTTAGCGCTGTCAGCGCTGCTTTTCGAAACGATAGAACAGATTCGGCTCGCTGACTATGTACAGGTTGCCGGCATCGTCGATGGTGACGCCTTCGGCGCGAGGGATCGTGTCTTTCAGGCCGTTGAAGCCACCCAGCAAGGTCATGAAGCTGACTTGCTCGCCTTTTTCGTCCAGTTCCAGCAGCAGGTGGGAGTCGGCCGAAAGCACCAGCGTATGGCCAGTGCGCGGGTCGATCGCCAATGCCGAGAGGTTGCGCAGATCCAGTTCATTGTTGACATGGATCTGCTTGTCGCCCTTGAGCAGTTGGCTGCCATCGCTTTTCCAGGTGAACAGTGCCGGCGGGCGCTCTTCGCCGAGCACCAGTTGCTGGTTGCGCGGGTCCCAGGCGATCGCTTCGAACCCTTTGTTCTGGTTCTGCGAGGCGCCCAGGTCATAGTGAGGAAAGTCAGTGCTGTTCAGTTCGCGGGTGTTGGCATCCACCTGGACGATCGACAGCATGTGATTGCGCTCGTCGGTAATCGCCAACAGGCCATTGGTCATGCAGGTCACGCCTTCGGGGTTGTTCCAGCCCACCAAAGGCATCTTGCGCAGCACGTCGCCCTGCAGGGTCAGTTCCACCAGGAACGGGTTCTTGCCCATGACCGCGAACAGGGTCTTGGTCTGTGGGTTGTAGGCCACATCGGACGCCTCGTCCTTCTCCATGTCCGGTAGCGGTTTGGCGTCGATCACGACGTGGTAGTCCGGCAACCAGATGCTTTCCTGGCGCTGGGCCGGGCTCTGGAAGTGTTCCGATAGCCAAAGCAGGCCACGGTCGTCCCAATGCATCGCAACCGCCAGGCCATAGGCTGCGGCCACCGCCAGCAGCGACCAGGCATACCAGGGCAGGGCGAAGCGCGAGCGGCGGGCAGGTTTGGCAGACAGTGCTTGGGTTTTGGCCATCGGGGAATGCGTTCCAGAAAATTCGGCTAGGGGAGTGGCTGGCTCAGATGCCGCATTCCCCGGAATTATCCAGATGGCATGTGAAAAAAACGGTAAAACCTTGGGTTCGGAAAGCTGGGTGTCTGTGGGAGCGGGCTTGCTCGCGAAGGGGACGTCAGGTTCAACACCTATGTCGACCGTTATACCGCCTTCGCGAGCAAGCCCGCTCCCACACAATTTCCAGCGGTCACAGAACCGGGTTAGCGAACGCTGCTTTCGAAGCGGCACGCCCCTGGCAGTTCCAGGATCAGTTCATCGCCCGCATTCAGCGGCCCGACGCCCGCCGGGGTGCCGGTGAGGATCACGTCGCCGGCCTGCAGCGAGAAGCAACCGGCCATGTATTGGATCATCGGCACGATGGGGTTGAGCATCAGGCTGCTGTTGCCTTCCTGGCGCACTTCACCGTTGATGGTCAAGCGCACGGGAATGTCGGTCAGGTCGGCAAATGTGGCGTTCGAAACAAATGGGGCAATCACCGCCGCGCCGTCAAAGGACTTGGCAATCTCCCAGGGCAGGCCCTTGGCCTTGAGCTCGGCCTGTTTGTCCCGCAGGGTCAGGTCCAGGGCCGGGGCGAAGCCGGAGATCGCGTCCAGTACTTCTTCAGCGCTGGGCTTGGTGGACAGCGGCTTGCCGATCAGTACGGCGATTTCCGCCTCGTAGTGCACCGAGCCACGGTCGGCAGGAATGCTGAAGCCGCCTTCCAGTGGCACCACGCAACTGCCCGGCTTGATGAACAGCAAGGGTTCGGTGGGCACCGGGTTGTCCAGTTCCTTTGCATGTTCGGCGTAGTTACGGCCAATGCACACCACTTTCCCCACCGGGAAATGAATACGTGTACCGTCGACATACTGGTGCTGATAGCTCATTACCGACTCCTGCTTCTGGGGTTCATCAGGTGTTTTAGGTATCAAATCGGGAAAATCTTGCCCGGGTTCATGATGCCGTTCGGGTCGAAGACGGCCTTCACGGCTTTCATGTATTCGATTTCTACCGGCGAACGACTATAGGTCAGGTAGTCGCGCTTGGTCATGCCCACGCCGTGTTCGGCGGAAATCGAGCCGTTGTACTTCTCGACGGTTTCAAAGACCCATTTGTTCACGGTCGCGCACTTGGCGAAAAACTCATCCTTGCTGAGGTTTTCCGGCTTGAGGATATTCAAGTGCAGGTTGCCGTCGCCGATGTGGCCGAACCAGACGATTTCGAAATCCGGGTAGTGTTCACCGACGATCGCGTCGATTTCTTGCAAGAAGTCCGGGACTTTCGAGACAGTCACCGAAATGTCGTTCTTGTACGGCGTCCAGTGGGAAATGGTTTCGGAGATGTACTCGCGCAGCTTCCACAGGTTCTGCAGTTGGGTTTCGCTCTGGCTCATCACGCCGTCCAGCACCCAGCCTTGTTCCACGCAGTGCTCGAAGGTTTCCAGGGCGTGGTTGGCGACCTCTTCGGTGGTGGCTTCGAATTCCAGCAGGGCGTAGAACGGGCAGTCGGTTTCGAACGGTGCCGGAACGTCGCCACGACCGAGGACCTTGGCCAGGGCCTTGTCGGAGAAGAATTCGAAGGCGGTCAGGTCCAGCTTGCCTTGGAAAGCGTGTAGCACCGGCATGATCGAGTCGAAGTCCGGGGTGCCGAGCACCATGGCGGTGAGGTTTTTCGGCGCGCGGTCCAGACGCATGGTGGCCTCGACCACGAAGCCCAGGGTGCCCTCGGCGCCGATGAACAGCTGTCGCAAGTCGTAGCCGGTGGCGTTCTTGATCAGGTCCTTGTTCAGCTCCAGCAAATCGCCCTTGCCGGTGACGACCTTCATGCCCGCCACCCAGTTGCGAGTCATGCCGTAGCGAATGACCTTGATGCCGCCGGCATTGGTGCCGATATTGCCGCCAATCTGGCTGGAACCGGCCGAGGCGAAGTCCACCGGGTAGTACAGGCCATGTTCCTCGGCCTGGTTCTGCAGCTGTTCGGTGACCACGCCCGGCTGGCACACGGCGGTACGGTCGGTCAGGTTCACGTCGAGAATCTGGTTCATGTAGTCGAACGACACCACCACTTCGCCGTTGGCGGCCACGGCCGCGGCGGACAGCCCGGTGCGCCCGCCCGATGGCACCAGCGCGATTTTGTGCGCATTGGCCCAGCGCACGATGGCCTGGACCTGTTCGGTGGTCTTGGGAAAGACAATGGCCGAAGGCGCCGGGGCGAAGTGCTTGGTCCAATCCTTGCCGTAAGCGTTCAGGGAGTCGGCATCGGTCAGGACCTTGCCAGGCTCAACCAGGGTCTTCAGCTCATCTATCACGGCAGGATGGGTCATCGACAGAACTCTCGAACAATTCATGGTCATCCTGAGAACGCTTCACGTCGCAGGAATGAGTGTTTAGCGGGGTGCGTATGCTAGCATACCGACCCCGCAGCGTAGTGCCCAACGGCTGTTCTGCGGCGACGGCTGTCACGCCGGTCGGGCCAGCATGCGCTGTCCGATTCCCTGCCATTTTTCTCCGGGACACAGGTTTACGCAGATGAGCAAGACTTCTCTCGATAAGAGCAAGATCAAGTTCCTTCTTCTCGAAGGCGTCCACCAATCGGCTGTCGACGTCCTCAAGTCGGCGGGCTACACCAGCATCGAGTACATCACCAGTTCTCTGCCGGAAGCCCAGCTCAAGGAAAAGATCGCCGATGCTCACTTCATCGGCATTCGCTCCCGTACTCAACTGACCGAAGAGATCTTCGACCACGCCAAGAAACTGGTGGCGGTCGGCTGCTTCTGCATCGGCACCAACCAGGTTGACCTCAACGCGGCTCGCGAGCGCGGTATCGCGGTGTTCAACGCGCCGTACTCCAACACCCGTTCCGTCGCCGAACTGGTGCTGGCCGAAGCGATCCTGCTGCTGCGCGGCATCCCTGAGAAGAACGCTTCCTGCCACCGTGGTGGCTGGATCAAGAGCGCGGCCAACTCCTTCGAAATCCGCGGCAAGAAGCTGGGTATCGTCGGCTACGGTTCGATCGGCACGCAGTTGTCGGTACTGGCTGAAGGCCTGGGCATGCAAGTGTTCTTCTACGACACCGTGACCAAGCTGCCCCTGGGCAACGCCACCCAGGTCAACGACTTGCACGAGTTGCTGGGCATGTCCGACATCGTGACCCTGCACGTACCGGAAACCGCCGCCACCCAGTGGATGATCGGCGAGAAGGAAATCCGTGCCATCAAGAAGGGCGGGATCCTGATCAACGCCGCGCGTGGCACCGTGGTCAAGCTCGACGCCCTGGCCGAAGCGATCAAGGACAAGCACCTGATCGGCGCCGCCATCGACGTGTTCCCGGTGGAGCCACGTTCCAACGACGACATCTTCGAAAGCCCGCTGCGTGGCCTGGACAACGTGATCCTGACCCCGCACATCGGCGGTTCCACCGCTGAAGCCCAAGCCAACATCGGCCTGGAAGTGGCGGAGAAGCTGGTCAAGTACAGCGACAACGGTACGTCTGTATCGTCGGTGAACTTCCCGGAAGTGGCCTTGCCGGCCCACCCTGGCAAGCATCGCCTGCTGCACATCCACGAGAACATCCCGGGTGTGATGAGCGAGATCAACAAGGTCTTCGCCGAAAACGGCATCAACATTTCCGGTCAGTTCCTGCAGACCAACGAGAAAGTCGGCTACGTCGTGATCGACGTCGACGCCGAATACTCGGACCTGGCGCAAGAGAAGCTGCAGCACATCAATGGCACGATTCGTTGCCGCGTGTTGTTCTAAGCGCAGTATCCAGCCGCTTGCCGAGTTCGGCGTGCAATAAAAATACGGGAGCCTCGCAAGGGCTCCCGTTTTTTTGTCGAGCATGACCTGTGGGAGCCAGTCATGCGTTATTTCACGGTGACCGTGATCTTCTTGGACACGATCGACGGCTCGAACGGCATGTGGCCACTGTCCCCCAGGATCAATTGCAACGTGTGCTTGCCCGGCGCCAGTTTGATGGTGGCCTCGGTCTGTGCCTTGCCGAAGTGCATGTGGTTGGCGTCGGTCGGAATCGGCGCGCCGGCGGCAGGCAGTTTGTCGACATCGATCAGCAAATGGTGATGGCCAGTGTTCTTGGTCACATCGCCAGCCGGGGCCAGGGCGATGTCCTTGACGCCGAACTTGACCGTGAATTCCTGGGCGACTGTGGCACCGTCCTCCGGGGAAACGATGAACACTTCAGCACCTTTAGGCGCCGGTGTCGCGGCGCTTGCCAGCATCGAAGCGCCCAGTAACAGACCGGCCAACGCGGCACGAGACATAAAGCTTTTCATTTTTTTCTCCAGTTTTTCCATGAAATCCGCCTGGCCATCACAACTTCATGACCAATCGTTGTCGAAGCCTGCAACAACCATAGCAAAGCGAGCCTGAAACGAGCGTCGCTTGTATAAATACAAAGGAGTGACCATGCGCTTTCTGCCTGGCCTGATTTGCCTGCTACCCCTTTTGAGCCCCCTGGCTCATGCCGAACTGATCGATGACATCAATGACCGTGGCGAACTGCGCATTGCCCTTGAGGCCAACACCGCGCCCTTCAACTTCAAGGAAGACGGCAAACTCACCGGCTTCGAAGTGGAGCTGGGTGAAATGCTCGCGGCTGAACTCGATGTGCGGCCCGATTTCGTGGTCACCGATGCCGGGGATCTGCTGCCCGGTGTGGAGAGCGGCAAGTACGACATTGCCATCAACCACATAGCAATGACCCCGGAACTGGCGGAACGTTTCGACCTCAGTGCCGCTTACAGCCGTCCGGATGCACAATTGCTGGCGAGCAAGGAGGAGCCGCAGCGTCCGTTGGTCATGGCGCAGTCGTTCCAGCCGGAAGAGAAGAGCGGCCCGCCGCCGAGCCTGGTGATTCCGTTCCAGAAGGGCAACCCGGCGTTCAAGGCCAGCCTGGATAACGCCCTGACGCGTATCAAGGATGACGGGAGGCTGGAGCAGTTGTCGCAGAAGTGGCTGAAGAAACAGGAATGAAAGCTTCCAGGCGATGAGGCAAGCCATCAAGCTTCATTGACTGTTGGAGCGCTATCGCGAGCAAGCTCGCTCCCACAATGGAGCTGTGGTGCCCACCGATACTGAGTTCACAACTGATCGAGTGTGGGAGCGAGCTTGCTCGCGATGGCGTCCTCGAATCCTAAGCAGGCCTGCGCCAGACACTCGCCAACCAAGGCTGTTGCTCCCGTGGCAGTCCCGCCGGCCGGTAGTAATGCTCCAGCTCCACAAAACCTGCCTCGCTGAGCAGCGTGCGCCAGGCGGCGAGGTCGTGATAAGCGCCAAAGCGCTGGCCGTTCCAGCCTTCCTGATTGTCGCCCCGAGGGTTGGAGCTGAACAGCACGCCGCCGGGCTTGAGCGTGGTGTGCAGTTGCTTGAGTACCCGAGGCAGTTCCTGGACCGGGACATGAAACAGCACCGCGTTGGCGAAAATCCCGTCAAAGCGTTCGGCCGGCAGGTCGAGTTCCAGGAAGTCCTGCTGCCACACCTCACAACCGCTGTCCTGGCGTGCCATGCGGGCAAACTCCTCTGAACCGTCGAGGCCGACTGCGACATGGCCCATGGCTGTGAAGGTGCGCAGGTCGCGCCCTGGGCCGCAGCCGAAATCCAGGATGTGCAGCGGTGCCTGGCCCTGGATATGGCGCAGCAAGGCGTCGATGTTCTGGCTGACATCATGGTCGCGGGTGCCTTCGCGGAAGCTTTCTGCCACGGTGTTGTAGTGGCTCAGGGTCGTGGCGGTGATGGCGTGCAGGTCGTCGGCGGTGTGTTTCATGATTGGAGGCTTAGGTGGGGAGCGTCAGCCGACTATACCGCAAGATCATCGGTCTACCTGTGGAAGCAAGCTTTGCTCCCACAGGTCAACTGCTTCCTCCAGTCAGCGCTTGTTCAAGCTCCGCGCCAGGCGATCACCACCCAATTGGATCACGGCGACCAACGCCACCAGCAACACGATCACCGTGAGCATGATCTGGCTGTCGAAACGCTGGTAGCCATAGCGGTAGGCGATGTCCCCCAGGCCACCGGCACCGATTGCCCCGGCCATGGCCGAGGAGTTGATCATGGTCACCAGCGTGATGGTGAAACCGCCGACGATGCCCGGCAGGGCTTCGGGCAGCAACACATGCCAGACGATATGCCAGCGGCGGCAGCCCATGGCCTGGGCCGCTTCGATCAGGCCATGGTCGACTTCCCGCAGGCTGACTTCGGCGATACGGGCGAAGAAGGGCGTGGCGGCGATGGTCAGCGGTACGACCGCGGCCCACACGCCATAGGTGGTGCCGACGATCAGCCGGGTGAACGGAATCAGCGCCACCATCAGAATCAGGAACGGTATGGAGCGGAACAGGTTCACGAACGCGCCCAGGGCCCGGTTCAAGGCCGGCGCTGCATAGATCCCGCCCTTGCCGCTGGTGACCAGGATCACCGCCAGTGGGATGCCCGCCAGCAACGCGATCAACGACGACACGCCGACCATCAGGAACGTGTCGATGAAACCTTGCAGCAACCGATCAAACCACATAACCCAGCACCTCCACCCGTTGCGCCCAATTGCCCGCCCGTTGCCGCAGTTCCTCGGCGCCCCACGACGAACCGCCCACGGCCAGCAGCAATTGCCCCAGCCCGTGGCCCTGAATCCGTTCGATGCCGCCGTGCAGCAATCGCACTCGCCCACCGAGGGCGCTGAACAAGGCGGCAAGATCCGGTTCCTCGCGATCTATGCCGGTGAATTGCAGGCGCAGCACCGTAGCCGCGTCCGCCGACGCCGGCAGCACCTGCAAGCGACTTTGCAGTTCTTCCGGGATGGCGTGTTGCAACGGCGCCAGCAGCGTCCGGCTGACCTCGTGTTGCGGGTTGCCGAAGACTTCCCAGACCGGCCCCTGCTCGACGATCCGCCCCTGCTCAAGCACCACCACCCGGTCGCAGACTTCGCGAATCACTGCCATTTCATGGGTGATCAAGACGATGGTCAGGCCCAGCCGCTGGTTGATCTCGCGCAGCAGGCCGAGGATCGAGTGGGTGGTTTCCGGGTCCAGGGCCGAGGTGGCTTCGTCGCACAACAGAATCTGCGGGTCATGCACCAGCGCCCGGGCAATCCCGACGCGTTGCTTCTGCCCGCCGGAAAGCTGCGCCGGGTAGGCCTGGTGCTTGCCGTGCAGACCCACCAGCTCCAGCAGCTCGCGGACCTTGCGCTGGCGCTGCTCCTTGGGCACGCCGGCGACTTTGAGCGGCAGTTCGACGTTCTGCCACACGGTCTTGGCCGACATCAGGTTGAAGTGCTGGAAGATCATGCCGATGCGCCGACGCAGCGCCACCAGGCGGTCTTCATCGAACTCGCCGATGTCCACCCGGTCGATCAACACCCGGCCACTGGTGGGTTGTTCGAGCCGGTTGATGGTGCGGATCAGTGAAGACTTGCCGGCACCGCTGCGGCCGATGATGCCGAACACTTCGCCGCGCTGGATCGCCAGGTCGATGCCCTGCAGCGCCGCCACCGGGCCCTGGCTGCCGTTGTAGGTCTTGCCCAGGCCGATGAAGCGCACGTGGGCGCGGTTCAGCTCTGGATGCAGTTCAGTCTGGTCGGCGCTTTGCGGCGCGGGGGCTTCGTCGCGGAGTCGCGCGTTGACGGCGTTCATGTCAGCCTTCCCAACCGGCCTGGTAGAGCTTGCCGTGGGCCTTGTCCAGGGCCGCGCGCACGGCTGGCGAGTGCTGGTAGATGTCGACGAACTTGATCAGCCGTGGATCGTTCTGGCTCTTGGGCTGGATCACGAACTGAATCACGTATTCCTTGTGATCGAGGCCGTCGAACAGCAAGGCCGAGCTGGCATCGAAGGTCTTGGCCAGGCGGATGTAGGCCGGATAACCCTGCACCAGGTCGGCGTCTTCATAGGCGCGCACCAGTTGCACCGCTTCGACTTGCAGGATCTTGAGTTTCTTCGGGTTGGCGACGATGTCGTCTTCGGTGGCCTTGTAGCCGACCCCCGGCTTGAGGCTGATCAGCCCGGCCTTGGCCAGCAGTTGCAGGCCGCGACCGCTGTTGATCGGGTCGTTGGCAATGGCGACGCTGGCGCCTTCGGGCAGTTCGTCGAAGCTTTTGTATTTTTTCGAATAGAGGCCGACGTTGTTGATGATCCCCGGCGCAAACGGCACCAGGTCGAACCCGGCGGCGGCCTTGGCATTTTCCAGGAATGGGATGTGCTGGAAGTAATTCACGTCGATGTCACCGGAGGCCAGGCTGACGTTGGGCGCGATCCAGTCGCTGAACTCCACCAGTTCGACCTTCAGGCCTTGCTTGCCGGCTTCCTCGACCGCCGCTTCCAGGGGAATGGCGAACGCGGCGGTGGTGCCGATCTTCAACGGTGCGTCGGCGGCAAACAGCGCCGAGCTGAACAGGCCGAGGGCCAGGGCCAGCGCTTTGACTGGCAGGGTCAGGAGTTGCGTGGTCATGTCGGTTATTCCAGTCATTGATTAATTGAGTCATGCGCTTTTGTAACAAGGGAGCCTGCTCCCGCTCGTCTGTGTAGGAGCTGTGTAGGAGCTGTCGAGTGCAACGAGGCTGCGATCTTTCCCCAAACACTTGAATCCCAAGCGAAAGATCAAAAGATCGCAGGCTTCGCCAGCTCCTACAGGACCGAGCAAGAGCAAGTTCCAACAGAGTCAGTGCCGATAAGTTGAGCCAGTGTGTTGTTCGGGCAAATGGTCCCCCGCGCGGAACAGCTTTTCCCGCAGGGTGCCGGTGTCGTATCCGGTCTTGTACGAACCGCGTCGCTGCAGTTCGGGAATCACCAGGTCGATGAAGTCCACATAGCTTTGCGGCGTCACGATGCGCGTCAGGTTGAAGCCATCGAGGCCGGTTTCGGCGATCCACGACTCCAGCTCATCGGCCACCTGTTCGGGCGAGCCCACCACCGTGATGTAGCGCCCACCCAAGGCGTGTTGTTGCAGCAACTTGCGCCGGGTCCAGTCGTTGTTCTGCAAGGTCTTGGTGGCGGACTGGATGGCGTTGCTCTTGACGTACTGGATCGGCTCGTCCAGTTCGTACTGGGAAAAATCGATCCCCGTCGAGGCGGAAAAATGCGCCACCCCGGCCTCGGCGCTGGCGTAGCCCAGGTACTCGGCATGCTTGGCCCAGGCGGCCGCCTCGGTCTCGCCGACAATCACGTTCAGGCCCATGAACACTTTGATGTCCTCGGGGTTGCGTCCGGCCTCCACGGCGCTGGCGCGGACCTTGTCCACCTGGGCCTTGGTCGCCGGTTTGTTCTGGCCGCTGATGAACACGCACTCGGCGTGCCGCCCGGCGAACAGCAAGCCGCGCTCGGAACTGCCGGCCTGGAACAGCACAGGGGTGCGTTGGGGCGAAGGTTCGCACAGGTGATAGCCCTCGACCTGGTAGAACTCGCCCTGGTGGCGGATCTTGTGCACTTTCTCCGGTTGGGCATAGATCCGCTGCTCGCGGTCGTTGAGCACGGCGTCGTTTTCCCAGCTGCCCTCCCACAGTTTGTAGAGCACTTGCAGGTATTCATCGGCCTGGTCATAGCGGCGGTCATGCTCGACTTGCGCCGTCAGGCCCATGGCCTTGGCGGCGCTGTCCAGGTAGCCGGTGACGATGTTCCAGCCGACCCGGCCGCGACTCAGGTGGTCGAGGGTGCTCATGCGTCGGGCAAACAGGTAGGGCGGTTCGTAGGTCAGGTTGGCGGTGAGGCCGAAGCCCAGGTTTTTGGTCACGGCGGCCATCGCGGAGACCAGCAGCAATGGGTCATTGACCGGCAGTTGGATCGACTCCTTGAGCGTGACATCCACCGACTGTTGATACACGTCATAGACCCCGACGATGTCGGCGATGAACAGCCCGTCGAACAACCCGCGCTCGAGCAATTGCGCCAGGGCGGTCCAGTATTCGAGGGTGTTGAACTGAGTCGACGTGTCCTGGGGATGAGTCCACAGGCCATGGTTGATGTGCCCGATGCAGTTCATGTTGAACGCGTTGAGCAGGATCTTTTTCTTGCCGACCGCCATCAGATGGTCCCCCGCAGCGGCGGTTTTTCGTCGTTGAGGTAGAAGTTGCCCACGGCGTGGTATTTCCAGCGCACCGGGTCATGCAGGGTGTGCACCCGGGCGTTGCGCCAGTGACGGTCGAGGCCATGTTCGGCCAGGGTCGCCTGGCTGCCGGCCAATTCGAACAGCGTGCTGCTGGCGGCCAGGGATATTTCGGTGCTGATGGCACGGGCTTCGGCCACGGCAATCGAGGCGGCGGCGACCGTGTCGGCCCGGGCGTCGGCCTGGGCCCGGTCGAGGAATTCACCGGCGCGTTCCAACAGGGCTTCGGCGGCATGCAGGCGGATGCTCAGTTGGCCGAAACTCTTGAGGGTGTGCGGGTCTTCGGTGGCGACGTCGCTGGTGGCATCGATCCAGGGACGGGTTTTACTGCGGACAAAATGCAAGGCGTCTTCATAGGCGGCGCGGGCGATGCCGGTGTCGATGGCGGCGTGAAGAATCTGCGCCAGTGGCCCCACCGGTGTCGGACGTTCGAAAGCACTTTGGAAGGGCACGATGTCGTCGGCGGCGACATACACGTTTTCAAACACCACCGAACCACTGCCCGTAGTGCGCTGGCCGAAACCGCTCCAGTCGTCGATCACCGTCAGGCCTTTGCTGTCGCGAGGGACGAACGCCAGTTGCTGCACGCCGTTTTCATCCACCACCGAGGTGGGGATGCGCTGGGCATAGATCGCCCCCGTGGCGTAGAACTTGCGGCCGTTGATGCGATAGCCCTCGCCGTCGCGGCGCAGTTGGGTGGTGCGGTCATGGGCAGTCTTGGTGCCAAGTTCGGCCAAGGCGTTACCAAAACGCCGCCCGGCGAGCACTTCGGCGTACAGGCGTTGTTTTTGCGCTTCAGTGCCGTTTACCCGCAGCACCTCCAGGGCGTAGAAATGATTTTGCGGAATCTGCCCCAGCGAGCCGTCGGCCTGGGAAATCAGCGCAATGACTTTGGCCAGGGTGACATTGGATACCCCGGCGCCGCCATAGGCCTTGGGTACACTGATGCCCCACAGGCCAGAACGAGAGAAGGCCTCCAGTTCCGGGTACGGCAAGCGCCGCTCGCGGTCGCGCAGGGCACTGTCGCGCTTGAAGTCATCGGCCAGGTCACTGGCCACGATCAGGGCTTGTTCATCGCTGGTGATCACCGCGACGTGTTGAGAAAACGTCATGTACTGCTCCAGAGGTCGGGTCGTCAGATCCAGGAATGCCGGGCCGGCAAGGTGCCGTTCAGGTGGTAGGCGCCTACCGCGTGATACTTCCAGCGCACCGGGTCGTGCAGGGTGTGGACCCGTGCGTTGCGCCAGTGGCGATCAAGATTGAATTCGGCGAGGGTGGCGCGGCTGCCGGCCAGCTCGAACAGTTTCTCGCTGGCTTGCAGGGCGATCTCGGTGGTGAGTGCCTTGGCTTCGGCCACGGCAATTGAGGCGCGGGCGGACGATTGTGCCGTGATGGGGGCGGCGCTGACTTGGTCCAATACGTGTCCGGCCTTGCGCAGCAACGCTTCGGCGGCGTGCAACTCGATTTTCAGCTTGCCGATGTCGGCGATCACGTAGAGGTCATCACTGGCCCGCTCGACCTTGGCGTCGATCCAGGGCCGGGCCCGTTCGCGCACGAAGGCGATGGCATCGTCGATGGCGCCACGAGCAATGCCCGCATCGATGGCGGCCTGGATCAGTTGGGAAATCGCCCCTTGCACGCCGGGCGTTTCGTTGATGCGCCAGTTTTCCAGTACCAGGTCGGCATCCACCCGCACATTGTTCAGCAGCACGGTGCCGCTGGCCGTGGTGCGTTGGCCGAAGCCCGACCAATCGTCGACGATCCGCAGGCCCGGGGTACCGCGCCGCACGAACGCCAGCACTTGTCGGCCCTCGTCATTCAGCGCCTTGACCGCGACCCAGTGGGCGAACAGTGCGCCAGTGGAATAGAACTTCTGGCCATTGATGACGAAGCCGTCACCGTCGGCGGTGATCCGCGCCTTGAGTTCAAGGGTGTTGCGAGTGCCACGTTCGGGCCCGGCATTGCCGATGCGCCAGCCTTCGAGCACGCTCTGCAACAGGATTTTTTTCTGCCGCTCGGTACCGGTACCGAGAATCAGCTGGAGCACGCCGAACTGGTTCTGGGGGATCTGTCCCAGGGCCGGGTCGGCGGCGGAAATGATTGCGAACACGTCGGCCAGGGTGACGAACGAAACCTGCGGGCCGCCGTAGGCTCGGGGAACGGCGATGCTGCCCAGTCCGCTACGGGTGAATTGCTCGATTTCCGCCCAAGGCAACTTGCGTTGCTGGTCACGACGCGCGGCTTGCTGACGGGCGACCTGTGCCAGTTCATGGGCGACTTTGATCGCCTCGGCATCGTTGCGCAACACCTGTGCGGGCAACAGCAGGGGGGCGATGTCCAGGTCGCTCTGGACCTTTGCTTGCGCCAGATCCGACATTACAGCCACTCCGTGGCTGCGGGCAGTGCCTTGGCATACTGCACTGGGGCGATTGTGTTGCGTTCCATACCCACCTCACATCTCAAGAAACGCCGCGATGAAGGCGGCGAGCAAAAATCAAGAATGTCCGGTGGTCCGGTCTATATACCCTAAGCGTGTGTAAATTATTTTTGAACTAACTTTTAGGAATATTGATAGGTTGGTTTTAAATTGAAGCCCGTATGCTCCCCAGGATGAAGCAGCTTTTTGTGGCGAGGGTGCTTGCTCCCGCTTGGGCTGCGCTGTAGGAGCTGCCGAAGGCTGCGATCTTTTGATCTTTCGCTTGGGACTCAAGCGGCAGGGGAAAGATCGCAGCCTCGCTCCGCTCGACAGCTCCTACAGGCCCGGTGGGAGCAAGCGCCCTCGCCACAAAAGCAGGCTGGCCGCATAACTGTTTGCATCATGGCTCTCGGCGGCGCGTTTCGGCAGCCATGAGTGCCAGTTTCGGTGAAGTGTTCAGGTACGGATTGGCGCAACCGATCTTCAACGTCCGTGGCGGTGCCCAGTGGGAGTTGTTTCCCACGCGGTCGAGGATGCAATAGGTCACTTCCAGGCGCAGGTCTTCTCCCGCCTCCAGGATGATCTGCGGTGGGACCCAGATATTGATCGGTTGGCCGACTTCGCTGGCGGTGAGCGCAGGCAGGTCCATGCGCACATCGCCCCAGCGCAGGGTCACGGCATCGCCGACGGCCATGTTCAGGTAGGGTTCGATGGTCAGCGGTACGCCGCGCTTGATCTGGTTCGGGTTTACCCCTTGGCGCCGGATGGTGGTAGGAATGCGCACCGGCGCCAATCCCTGGTTTTCATCGCCGCTCAGGGCCAACGGTTGGCCGCCGGGACAATCGAGCTTCACCAGCACCTGTTGCTTGGCCGACAACGCCGGCCCGCGTCCGACTTGCATCACCCGATAATGGATGCGCGAGGTCCCGTTGACGATGAAGCTCTCCGGGACCCGCATCGTGATGTTGCCCGGTACATCGGCCTGCGACAGCACGCGCGAGCCGACGTAGCAGTTGTCCCAGAACAGTTCGATCAGGTCACCGGTGTCCATGCCGGGGTAAGGTGCAATGGCTACCTCCAAGTGAGCGGCGTTGGCGATATTGATGCCAGTAGGGTGGGCGTTGGCCAATGTAGGGGCGGCCAGTTCAGGACTCTTCGACTTACATGTCATGGTGTTCTCCTTGATGCTTGAAAACTAAGTCCGTTTCGTGATGATCAGAAATCGATGGATCATCGCGATGTAGTTGTTATGGGTGTAGCCATAGGGACTGTCTGCGCTTAGTTGCTGCGCAAACTAAATACGGTGCGTCGCCTGTCGGGCACTAGATAAGGGCTCTACAGTTTCAGTGTCAATAGAGCCGGTTGCTTAATAACGCGTGGTGAAAGGCTTCAGAAAAATCCTACGTGCGCATGTTAAGAATATGCTGCGCGGCAGGCCGATTTCCTAGGTTGGTTGGTTTTTCAAAAAGGGCTGGAAACCGCGCCGGACCACTAAGTTTGTGAGACAGACAGAGGGTAAGTGTTGCGAGAATTATATAGGTTACTTCCTATATGGAAGTCGGAGGCTTTAGTCGGGTGTAAAGTTGCAAGTTGTGTCGGCCGGATAAAAGGGGGGCGATATCGTGTTAGTTGTGCAGCGGTCTCACTTCCATCCCTGGAAGTGATAACACTGATTTACTGGTCGCCGCGTCCGGCAGAGAGGAACTTGCTGAGGAACTGTCGCGTGCGTTCTTCCTTGGGGGCTGCAAACAAGGCCTTGGCTTCGCCTTGCTCGACGATCACGCCTTTGTCGAAAAACACCACACGGTTGGCCACGTCCCGGGCGAAGCCCATTTCGTGGGTCACGATGACCATGGTGCGCTTTTCTTCAGCCAGGCCGCGAATGGTCGCCAGGACCTCGCCCACCAGTTCCGGATCGAGGGCCGAGGTCGGCTCGTCGAACAGGATCACCGCTGGTTCCATCGCCAACGCCCGGGCAATCGCCACACGCTGTTGCTGGCCGCCGGAAAGGCGCCGTGGGTAGGCGTTTTCCTTGCCGGCCAGCCCGACCTTGGCCAACAGCTTGCGTCCCAAGGCTTCGGCGTCGGCGCGGGGAATTTTCTTCACCACTTGCGGGCCTTCGGTGACATTCTCCAAGGCGGTGCGGTGGGGAAACAGGTTGAAGTTCTGGAACACGAAGCCCACCTGCTGGCGCAAACGGCGCACCAGGCCTTGTTGCTGGTTCAGCGGGCGACTGCCATCGATCTCGATGTCGCCGACCTTGATCCGGCCACTGGTAGGTTCTTCGAGGAAGTTCAGGCAACGCAGGAACGTCGTCTTGCCCGAGCCGCTGGGGCCGATGATCGCAACCACTTCGCCTTCTTCGATCTTCAGGTCGATGCCGTTGAGCACCACCTGACCCTTGAACTGCTTTGTCAGTTTTTCCACGACAATCATGGGTCAGGACTCCTGGTCATGCCGATTGACCCGGGCTTCCAGAACGTTCTGCAGGTGCGAGAGCACGGTGGCAAGAACCCAATAGATCAGCGCGGCGGCAAGGTACATGGTGAAGATTTCGAAGGTTCGTGCGGTGATCAACTGCGCCTGGCGGAACAGCTCCGGCACCTGGATGGTCGCCGCCAGCGCGGTGTCCTTGACCAGGGAAATGAAGCTGTTGCCCAACGGTGGCAGGGCCGTGCGTGCGGCTTGCGGCAGGATGGCCCGGCGCAGGGTCTGGGCGCGGGTCATGCCGATACTCGCCGCCGCTTCCCACTGGCCGCGCTCGATGGAGCTGATGGCAGCCCGCAGGATTTCACACGCATAGGCGGCCATGTTCAGCGAGAAACCGATCAGGGCCGCGGGCAGCGGATCCAGCTCGATGCCCAGTTGCGGCAACCCGTAATAGATCACGAACAACTGCACCAGCAACGGCGTGCCGCGAAAGAACGACACGTAGATGCGGGCAATCCAGCTCACCAGTTTGAAGCGCGACAGGCGCATCAGCGCCAGGCCGAACCCCAGCAGCAAGCCGAAAAACATGCCGCCCAGGCTGAGGATGACCGTGTAATACGCGCCCTTGAGCAAAAAGGGCGCGGAGTCCAGTGCGAGTTGAAGAGCTGCTTCCATTATTGGGTAACGTCAGCGCTGAAGTATTTTTCCGAAAGTTTCTTCAACGTACCGTCGGCGCGCAGTTTCTCGATGGCCTTGTTCACGGCTGCCAGCAGTTCGGGCTCGCCTTTGCGCAGGGCGATACCGGCTTCCTGGCGGGAGAAGGCTTCGCTGGTGACGGTGGTGTCCTTGGCTTTCTTGGCGTATTCCAGTGCGGCCAGACGGTCGATCAGGATGGTATCGATACGGCCGACGCGCAGGTCCTGGAACTTGGTTGGGTCGTCATCGTAGGTTTTGACTTGGGCGCCCGGTACTTCAGCTTTTACCCACTGTTCGTAGTTGGTGCCCAAGCCCACGCCGACTTTCTTACCGTCCAGGTCAGCGGCCTTCTTGATGTTCAGCTCGTCGGCTTTCTTGGTCAGTACCAGCGCTTGAATCCCGGAAACGGTGTACGGCTCGGAGAAGTCATACTTTTTCTTACGCTCCTCGGAGATGGTCACCTGGTTGACCACTGCGTCCAGACGCTTGGATTCCAACGCCGCGAGGATGCCGGCCCATGGGGTCGTCTGCAGCTTGACCTTCACACCCAATTCCTTGGCCAGGGCTTCGGAGAACTCCACTTCGAAGCCGGTCAGCTTGCCGCTGTCATCAACGAAGCTGAACGGTGGATAAGTGCCTTCCAGGCCGATCTTGATTTCACCGGCATCCTTGATTTTCTGCAGTTGCTCACCGGCAACCGCTTGCCCCAGCAGCCCGGCGCTCAATGCCAGGCCCAGCGAACCGACCAACAGGTTGCGACGTAATGCGGAAAAATTCATGACAAGCCCCTGTGTTTTCTTATGAAGAGATATTTTGGCTGAGATAAGGCGTAGCCGCGATTTGAAAAGGTTGCCACATCCTGCCTCAAAGCGACCTGGGCGTCTCGCGGCAAATGCGCCTGCGGCGAGACTATAAATTGGCTTTTATAGATTGGAAAATAATATTAAATCAACCAAATATATCTATTTGGAATGAGTTCCTGTGGGAGCGGGCTTGCTCGCGAAGGCGGTGTATCTGCCAGGAATATATCGACTGACACGCCGCCTTCGCGAGCAAGCCCGCTCCCACAAGGGATCTTCAATAATCCTAAAACGCTGCGTTATAGGCAAACAACGCCGGCGCGCCGCCGGTGTGCAGGAAGATGATCGGGCCTTCGTCGCAACGGTCGCGGCCAATGCCATCGAGCAGGCCGGCCATGGCCTTGCCGGTGTAGACCGGATCGAGCAACAGGCCTTCCTGGCTGGCCAGCAGCTTGACTGCCGCCAGTGTCCCGGCGTTCGGTTCGCCGTAGCGGGGGGCGAAATATTCATCCCACAAGATCACTTTGAACGCTTCCGGAAGGGCGACTTCGAGCAACGCTGCCGTGCGTTCGGCCAGGCCCTGGACCTTCGGAAACTGGTCCTCCTCGCTACGCGAAACCGTGACGCCAATGACCGGAAGCGCCGGCAGGCTTTCACTCAACGCCAGCGCCAGGCCACTGTGGGTCCCGGCACTGCCCGAGGCGAGTACCACGGCAGCGAACTCGATTCCGGTGTCTTTGATCTGCTCGGCCAGTTCCAGGCCGGCGCGCACATACCCCAGTGCGCCCAAGGCGTTCGAACCGCCAATCGGCACCAGGTAGGGCTTTTTCCCATTGCTGCGCAGACGCCCGGCGAGGGCCTGCAATTGCTCGTCGGCGTTGTCCAGGTTTTCCACTAGCTCGACCTTGGCGTCGAACAGCTCCAGCAGCAGCCGGTTGCCGTTGCCCAGGTAATTGCTGTCTTCGGTGCCGATGGGATTTTCCAGCAAGGCCACGCAACCCAGGCCGAGCTTCGCGGCCAGGGCGGCGGTCTGGCGTACGTGATTGGACTGGATCGCCCCGGCGGTGATGAGGGTATCGGCGCCTTGGGCGATGGCATCGGCGGCCAGGTATTCGAGCTTGCGCAGCTTGTTGCCGCCCAAGGCCAGGGGCGTCAGGTCGTCGCGCTTGATGTAGATGTCCCGGCCGAGCCAGGTGGAGAGGCGGTCGAGTTTTTCCAGCGGTGTCGGATGGCTGAGCAGGTCGAGACGGTTAAAGCGAGACAACTGTTCTTTGATCATGGGTCCGTACTGGTTGTAGGCGATGTCTGGACTATAGGCACGCGGATATTCGTGGGCAACCGGCAATCATTGGTTTGGAAGTGAACCGGCGACGGGCAGGGAGTGACACATGATTTATGAACACCTCAAATCCTGTGGGAGCGAGCTTGCTCGCGATAGCGGTGGTTCAGTTGGCCTCTGTATTGACTGACATACCGCCATCGCGAGCAAGCTCGCTCCCACAGGGGGTTGTGTATATGGCTTAGGCACTGAACGAATGCTCACCAGGCAACGTCATACCCTCCCGTAGGCTAGCGTAGGAAACATGCCGTTGAGCCCTGCGATTAGTCCTTAGCTGCCTATTCATGTTTAACTTGAACGTTCATTCAAGTTAAACCGTCGGTTTGCTGCCCGCTCACAATAAGGAGGCTTGCTTTTGCCGAGTCCGTTTTCGACCCTCGCCGTTTCGCTGCCCGGGGTGCCTCGCCCATGAGTGCTTCGTCCCTGCCACCCAGCGGCCTGGTCCGCATGAACCCGCCGGTATTTTACTTCGCCGCGACCTTCATCCTGTTGTTCGGCCTGGTGGTGATTGCCATGCCCGCCCAGGCCGGCGCCTGGTTGCTGGCGGCACAGAACTGGGCGGCCAATACGGTCGGCTGGTACTACATGCTCGCGATGACGCTGTATCTGGTCTTCGTGGTGGTCACCGCCTTGTCCGGCTACGGCAAGATCAAGCTCGGTGCCGACCACGACGAGCCCGAATTCAGTTATCTGTCCTGGGCCGGCATGCTGTTTGCCGCCGGCATCAGCATCACGCTGTTTTTCTTCTGCGTTTCCGAGCCGCTGACCCACATGGTGCAGCCGCCCCAGGGCCAGGCCGGTACCGCCGAGGCGGCGCGCCAGGCCATGCAGATCCTGTTCTTGCACTGGGGCCTGCACGGCTGGGGCGTCTTTGCGTTCGTCGGCATGGCCTTGGCATATTTCGCCTACCGGCACAATTTGCCGCTGGCCCTGCGTTCGGCGCTGTACCCGCTGATCGGCAAGCGCATCAACGGCCCCATCGGCTACGCCGTGGACGGCTTCGGCATTATCGCGACGGTGTTCGGCCTCGGCGCGGACATGGGGTTTGGTGTGCTGCACCTCAATTCCGGGCTCGACTACCTGTTCGGCATTGCTCACACCCAGTGGATTCAAGTTGGTTTGATCGTGCTGATGATGGGCGCGGCGATCATCGTCGCGGTGGCCGGTGTCGACAAGGGTGTGCGGGTCATGTCCGACATCAACATGCTGCTGGCCTGTGCGTTGCTGCTGTTCGTGCTGTTCGCCGGGCCCACCCAGCATTTGCTCAATACCTTGATCCAGAACATCGGCGATTACCTCGGTGCCTTGCCGATGAAGAGTTTCGACCTGTACGCCTACAACGAGCCCAGTGAATGGCTGGGTGGCTGGACGGTGTTCTACTGGGCCTGGTGGATCGCCTGGTCGCCCTTCGTGGGGCTGTTCATCGCGCGGATTTCCCGTGGCCGCACCATCCGTGAATTCGTGTTCGGCGTGCTGCTGATCCCCTTGGGCTTCACCCTGGCGTGGATGTCGATCTTCGGCAACAGCGCCATCGACCAAGTGCTGAACCACGGCATGAGCGCCCTGGGCATGTCCGCCCTGGAAAACCCGTCGATGAGCCTTTACCTGCTGCTGGAAACCTACCCCTGGAGCAAGACCGTCATCGCGGTCACCGTGTTCATCAGCTTCGTGTTCTTCGTCACGTCCGCCGACTCGGGCACCGTGGTGCTTTCGACGCTGTCGGCCAAGGGCGGCAATCCCGATGAGGATGGGCCGAAATGGTTGAGGGTGTTCTGGGGCGCGATGACGGCCCTGGTGACCAGTGCGTTGTTGTTCTCCGGCAGCATCGATGCCTTGAAGTCGGCGGTGGTGCTGACGTCCTTGCCGTTCTCACTGATTTTGCTGTTGATGATGTGGGGCCTGCACAAGGCGTTTTACCTGGAGTCCCAGAAGCAGATCGCGCAATTGCATTCCCTGGCGCCGGTGTCGGGATCGCGCCGGGGCACGGGCGGCTGGCGTCAGCGCTTGAGCCAGGCGGTGCATTTCCCGTCCCGTGATGAGGTGTACCGTTTCCTCGACACCACGGTGCGCCCGGCCATTGAAGAAGTGACCGCGGTGTTCGTCGAGAAGGGGCTGACGGTGGTGACCCAGCCCGACCCGGCCAACGACAGCGTCAGCCTGGAGATCGGTCACGGCGAGCAGCATCCGTTCATTTACCAGGTGCAGATGCGTGGCTACTTCACGCCGTCCTTCGCCCGCGGCGGCATGGGTTCGAAGGAGCTCAACAACCGGCGCTACTACCGTGCCGAGGTGCACTTGAGCGAAGGCAGCCAGGATTACGACCTGGTGGGCTACACCAAGGAGCAAATCATCAACGACATCCTCGACCAGTACGAGCGGCACCTGCAGTTCCTGCATTTGGTGCGCTGAGCGAGGCCGTAGGTTTTCCATCTTTACCGGCCTCATCGCGAGCAAGCTCGCTCCCACAGGGGCAGTGAGTCCTTCTTGGAGGGCTGCCGATTCCCTTGTGGGAGCGAGCCTGCTCGCGATAGCGATTTGGCGGACGCCGCCCGGCGAAGCTTCAGACCAGTCCGCCATTGGCCCGCAGGACCTGCCCGTTCACCCAATCAGCGGCCGGGCTCACCAGGAACGCGATGATGCTGGCAATATCCTGCGGCTGGCCGAGGCGCTCCAGGGGCGGCATCTTGGCGTAGTGCTGCACCTGTTCTTCACTCTTGCCGTGCATGAACAATTCGGTGGCGACCGGGCCGGGGGCCACGGCGTTGACCGTGATCTGGCGCCCGCGCAGCTCCTTGGCGAACACCTGGGTCAGGGATTCCACCGCCGCCTTGCTGGCGATGTACACCGAGTAGCCGGGCAGGTTCAGGCCTACGGTGCTGCTGGAAAAATTCACGATCCGGCCACCGTCGTTCAAGCGGGTCGCGGCTTCGCGCAAGGTGTTGAAGGTGCCACGGGTGTTGATGGCGAACGTCTGCTCGAACAGCTCGTCGCTGTGCTGCGCCAGGGGCATTACTTGAAGGATGCCGGCGTTATTGATCAACACATCGACCTTGCCCAGTTGGGCTTCGGTTTCGTCGAACATCCGCCGCACATCGGCTGAAGAGGACACGTCCGCCTTGATCGCTATGGCTTGGTGGCCGGCCTGGCGCAGTTGAACCACCAGTTTCGAGGCTTCGGTGGCGCTGTTGGCGTAATTGATGACGACGGCAAAACCTTCGCTGGCCAATTGCTTGGCAATCTCTGCTCCGATGCCGCGGGACGCGCCGGTCACGATGGCAACTTTCGAGTTTTGAACAGTCATGTGAGGTTCCTTTGAGGTTGAAGTGTTGTGATTCGTTGAAGTCAGATTCACATGTTTACTCTTGGCGATAAATGCCCGAGAGTTGCCTTGACTGTTCAATATTTTCCAACAATAAGCGCACGGGATTCAGATGGACCAAGTCAAGGCGATGAGGGTATTTGTCCGCATATACGAGCGCAGCAGCTTCACCCTGGCCGCTGAAGACTTGAATATGCCCCGGGCCACGCTGACCCATACGCTCAATCAATTCGAAGCCTGGCTGGGCATTCGTTTGCTGGAGCGCAGCACCCGCAAGGTACGCCCGACCCTCGACGGCGAAGCCTACTACCCGCGCTGCGTGCAATTGCTGGCGGAGCTTGAAGAGGCCGAACTGGCGTTTCGCGGCGTTGCGCCCAAAGGCAAACTCAGAGTAGACCTGCATGGCACCCAGGCCCGGTACTTCGTGATTCCGGCGTTGCCGCAATTCATGGCCCGCTACCCCGAAATAGAACTGTTCATCAGCGAGGCCGATCGTTTCGTCGACCTGATTGCCGAGGGTGTCGATTGCGTGCTGCGTTCCGGTACGTTGGCGGATTCGTCATTGATCGGCCGGCGTGTCGCCAACCTTCGGCAGATCACCTGTGCCAGCCCCGGTTACCTGCGCCAGTATGGCGAGCCATCGAGCCTCGATGACTTGAAGCATCACAGGGCGGTGAATTACGTCTCGCGGACCACCGGCAAACTCTATCCGTTCGAATTCATGGTCGATGGCGAACTCAAGGAAGTGCCGATCGGAGGCTCGTTGTCGGTATCCGGCGCCGAGATCTACGCCGCCTCGGCCATCGCCGGCCTGGGCCTGATCCAATGCCCGCATTACCGAATGGAAGAACCGATCCGGCAGGGAATGATCCAGGAAGTCCTCACCGCCTACCCGCCGCCCTCCATGCCGGTGTCGGTGCTCTATCCCCACAACCGACACATGTCGCCACGGGTTCGCGTATTCGTGGATTGGGTGACGGAGGTGTTTGCGCAGGCGCGATGACGAGTGGTGATGACGGTGCATTGGTTGGAGAGTTGAACTAATATTTTTCTGAGTGTGTATTGTGTGTATCAGAGGGCTTTTTCGCAGCTAGAGTTTTCCGGCAGAGTTGTCGAATAAGGCAAAGGTGATGCGAAGTCGGGAAATGATCAGGAAGATCGAAGAGGACGGTTGGTACCTGGTGGCAGTCAAGGGTAGCCATCATCAGTACAAGCATTCCATCAAGGCTGGGAGGGTGACGATCGAGCACCCTGACACCGATCTGCCCAGAGGCACGATCAATAGCATATTGAAACAGGCGGGCCTGAAATGAAGCCCATGACCGATTACGAAATCCCCGATGGGGATGCATTGTTATCAGGCCGGTTGCTGCGGTTGCCGGATCTGAAGGAAGGATTCGTCCACATGAAATTTCCGGTCGTTCTGCACAAGGATGCCGATTCCGACTACGGAGTGACGGTCCCGGATGTACCGGGTTGTTTCTCCGCAGGCAGTACTGTGAGCCAGGCATTCGAAAATGTGAAAGAGGCGCTCTCGTTGCACTATGAAGGCTTGATAGCCGACGGCGAACCGCTGCCGCAGATCCATGAAATTGACGATCATCTCGACGATCCGCAATACGCCGGGGGGATATGGGGGGTGGTTGAGTTTGATGTCACGCCCTATTTCGGAAAGTCAGTGCGGTTCAACGCCACGTTGCCCGAGCAATTGCTTGAGCGCATCGACCAAACCGTGCGACGGGACCAGCGTTATAGCTCGCGTTCCGGTTTTCTGGCAGCGGCGGCCTTGCGCGAACTTTCAGCCTGACCGAGGCGTCTGTGAAATGTTAGCTTCTGCCACCCGCCGTCCGAACAGAGAGCCTTTTCGATGACCTACACCGCTGCGCAAAACCGCTACGAGTCCATTCCTTACCGCCGCGTCGGTCGCAGCGGGCTGGTGCTGCCGGCGTTGTCGCTGGGGTTGTGGCACAACTTCGGCGACAGTACGCCCATCGACACCCAGCGCGCCTTGCTGCGCACGGCGTTCGACCTGGGTATCAACCACTTCGACCTGGCCAACAACTACGGCCCGCCCTATGGCAGCGCCGAGATCAATTTCGGCCGGTTGCTGCGCGAAGATTTCCAGCAGTATCGCGATGAGTTGATCATCTCCAGCAAGGCCGGTTGGGACATGTGGCCGGGGCCTTACGGCCAGGGCGGTGGCTCGCGCAAATACGTGCTGGCCAGCCTCGACCAGAGCCTGCAACGCTTGGGGCTGGACTATGTGGACATCTTCTATTCCCACCGCTTCGACCCCGATACGCCACTGGAAGAAACCGCCAGTGCACTGGCCACTGCGGTGCAGCAGGGCAAGGCGTTGTACATCGGCATTTCCTCGTATTCCGGGGTGAAGACCCGGGAAATGGCGGCGCTGCTCAAGGAATGGAAAGTCCCGCTGCTGATCCACCAGCCGGCCTACAATCTGCTCAACCGCTGGGTGGAAAAAGACCTGCTGGACGCCACCGACGAATTGGGGACCGGTGTGATTGCCTTCACCCCGCTGGCCCAAGGGCTGCTGACCGACAAGTACCTCAAGGGCGTTCCGGCCGATGCGCGGGTGAATCGGCCGGGGGGCGGTTCGTTGCAGGCTTCGCACTTGTCGCAGGAGAACCTCGCCCACGTGCGCGCCCTCAATGAGATCGCCCAGCGTCGTGGCCAGAGCCTGGCGCAAATGGCCCTGGCCTGGACCTTGCGCGATCCCCGGGTCACCTCCGCCCTGATCGGCGCCAGCCGGCCGGAGCAGATCATCGAGAACGTCGGAGCCTTGCAGAACCTGAACTTCAGCGCCGAAGAACTGGCCGAGATCGACCGGTTTGCCCAGGAAGGCGGGATCAATCTTTGGGAAAAGCCTTCGTCGGCGGAATAACACAACCCCCCCTGTGGCGAGGGGATTTATCCCCGCTGGCTGCGACGCAGCCCCAGGAACAGCTCAGCACGATCTGTCTTTCAGATCGTGCGTGCAGGTTTTAGGGACGCTACGCAGCCCAGCGGGGATAAATCCCCTCGGCACAAAGGCGATTCCATCGCTATTCAGCGAAAAAACGGCACATCCCCCAACACCGTCGCCCGGTGCATCACCCGCCGGGCCGGGCGGTAGTCGTCCACGGCGAAATGCTGGGTCACACGGTTATCCCAAAACGCCACGTCGTTGACCTGCCAGCGCCAGCGCAGGGTGAACTCCGGGCGGGTGGCGTGGACGAACAGCAGTTTCAGGATCGCCTCGCTTTCGCTTTCCGACAGTTCGTTGATCCGTGTCGTGAAGCCTTCATTGACGAACAGTGAACGACGCCCGCTCACCGGATGGGTGCGGATCACCGGATGGGACAGCGGCGGGTTTTTCCGCCGTGCCTCTTCCCAGCGCGCCAGGTCTTCAGCGGTGTTGCCAAAGCGCTCCAAGGGAAAGGATCGGGTGAAGTCGTGGGTCGCCGTCAGCCCTTCCAGCAAGCGTTTCAACGGTGTCGACAAGGCTTCGTAGGCGGCGATGCCACTGGCCCACAACGTATCGCCACCCACCGCCGGCAACAGCTTGGCGCTGAGCACCGCGCCGAGGGCTGGCGTTGGCAGAAAGGTCACGTCGGTGTGCCACACGGCGTTATCGCGGACATCGGTGACGGCGGTGTCGAGCACCAATACTTCGGGCTGCTCCGGCACGTTGGGGTAGATCGGATGAATGTGCAGGTCGCCAAAATACCCGGCGAAGCGTGCCTGCTGTGGCGGTTCGATCGGCTGGTCGCGGAAAAACAGCACCTGGTGTTCGAGCAGCGCCTGCTCGAGGGTGTCGCGGTCGGCCAGGCTCAGCGGCTGGCGGATATCGATTCCTTCGATCTGCGCGCCGAGGGCGGTGCTCAAAGGCGTAATGATCGGGCGGTTCATCGCAGTGTTCTCGGTCTGGGCGCCGAATGGTCGGCGTGGTCATTGGGTATCAATGGGTCTGGCCGTGCCACGGCACCAGTTTGCGTTGCAGGGCGCGCAGGCCCATTTCCATGGCGAAGGCGATCAATGCGATCACCAGGATTCCCAGCACCACCACATCGGTGACCAGGAACTGCGCCGCTGACTGCACCATGAACCCCAGGCCGCTGGTGGCGGCGATCAGTTCGGCGGCCACCAGTGTCGACCAGCCCACGCCCAGGCCGATGCGGATGCCGGTGAGAATGTCCGGCAGGGCGCTGGGCACGATTACATGGCGAATCAACTGGGCCCGCGTGGCGCCCAACGATTGCGCCGCGCGCAGCTTGGCCCGGTCGACGGTGCGCACGCCGGTGGCGGTGGCAATGGCAATCGGGGCGAAGATCGCCAGGTAGATCAGCAGCACCTTCGACAACTCGCCGATGCCGCACCAGATCACGATCAATGGCAGGTACGCCAACGGTGGGATCGGCCGGTAGAACTCGATCAACGGATCGAGCACGCCGCGCGCGATGCGGTTGGCGCCGATGGCGATGCCCACCGGCACCGCCGTCAGCACCGCGAACAGCAGGCCCAGGCCGATGCGTTCAAGGCTGGCGGCCAAGTGTTGCCAGAGGGTGGCGTCCATGTAGCCGTGGGTCGCCAGCAGCCAGCCTTTTTGCAGCACGGCCGAGGGCGGGGGCAGGAACAGCGGTTCGATCAGGCCGCTGGCGGTGACGGCCCACCAGGCTGCCAGCAACGCGATCAGGGTCAAGCCGCTGATCCAACGCGTACTCAGGTGGGGTCTCGAACCGCTGGTCGTGGGCCGGGTCGTCGTGTCACGGACCCCGGCGGGAATTTCGTAGGTGCTCATGCGCGCTCCTGGGGTCGAGTGGCGCTGCGTTGGGAAAACACTTTGGCGAGCACATGCTCGCGGGTTTCGATGAAGCGTGGGTCGGACTTGATCGACCGTGCCGACTCCCCGGCCCCGTAGCGCTGGCCGAAATCCAGGCTCAGGCGTTCGACGATCTGCCCCGGGTTCGGTGCCAGCAGAATCAAGTCAGTGGCGAGGAAGACGGCTTCTTCAATGTCATGGGTGATCAGGAACACCGGCTTGGCGGTGCGCTGCCAGACCTGTAGCAACAGTTCCTGCATCTGCTCGCGGGTGAAGGCGTCCAGCGCACCGAACGGTTCGTCCATCAACAGCACACGCGGGTCGGCCGCCAACGCCCGGGCCAGGCCGACGCGTTGTTTCTGACCGCCGGAGAGCTGCCAGACGCGGCGTTGCTCGAAACCGGCCAGGTCCACCAGGGCAAGCATTTCCCGAGCGCGAGCCTCGCGTTTTTCCTTGGGAATGCCGGCCAGTTCCAGGCCGAACCCGACGTTTGCCAGTACGTCCTGCCACGGCAGCAGCGCATCATCCTGGAACACCACGCCGCGTTCGGCGCTCGGGCCCTTGACCGGCGTGCCGTCGAGGGTGATCTGCCCGGCGCTGGGCTCGACGAACCCGGCAATCAGGTTCAACAGCGATGTCTTGCCACTGCCGGACGGACCGAGGGCAACCAGCAACTGCTTCGGCCCCAGGGTCAGGGAAATCTCCGCCAGCACCGGTTCCGCCGCGCCGGGGTACTGTGCGCTGATGCGCTCCAGCTGAAGCAAGGCCATCGCATGTCTCCTTTTTTTGATCAGCGAGTGATGTATTTGGCGCTGACGTAAGGCGCGTAGTCCGGCAGCACGGCTTCGACTTTGCCTTGCTCCTTGAGGAACGCCGCGGTATCGGTGATGGCTTGGGTGGTCGGTGCGCCGAGGCTCACGACCTGATCGGCCGCCAGGGGAAAGACGTTGCCTTGCAGCAACAACGGGATATCGCTGGCCTTGGCACCGGAGAGCTTCACCAGTTTGTCGACGTTGGACGCATCGGCCAGCCAGGCTTGTGGGTCCTTGCGGTACTGGGCGTAGGCGTCCAGGGTCACTTTGGCGAAGGCGGTGACGATTTCAGGGTGCTTCTGGGCGAAGTCCTTGCGCACGATCCAGGCGTCGAATGTCGGTGCGCCGAACTTGGCCAACTCCGCGGAGGTGATCAGCACCTTGCCGTTTTCCTTGGCCACACCCAGGGCCGGGTCCCAGACGTAGGTGGCGTCGATGTCGCCACGTTTCCAGGCGGCGATGATGGCCGGTGGCGCCAGGTTGAGCACGGTGACTTTCGATGGGTCGATGTTCCAGTGCTTCAACGCGGCGAGCAGGCTGTAGTGACCGGTGGACACGAACGGCACGGCGATCTTCTTGCCGATCAGGTCTTGCGGGGAATTGATACCGGAGCCGTCACGAACCACCAAGGCCTCGGCGGCGCCGATCTGGGTGGCGATGAGGAAGGTTTCCACCGGGACCTTGCGGGTGATGGCCGCGGTCAGCGGGCTGGAACCGAGGTAGCCGATTTGTACATCACCCGAAGCGATGGCGGTGATGACGTCGGCACCGTTGTCGAACTTGCGCCAGTCGATCTTGGCTTGGGTGGCTTTTTCGTAGGCGCCATCGGCCTGGGCGACTTTGGCCGGGTCGACGGTGGTCTGGTAAGCGACGGTCAGGTCGGCTGCCTGGGCAAAAAGACTCGTTGCTGCCAGGGAGGCGGCCGCGAGAAGGCGAAGGGGGAAACGCAAAGACATGGAAAATCTCCTCAACAGGCCGTCGGACGTTCGGCGTTTGAGGAGACTAAATGATCTAAGAATTCAAAAATAAATAACTTTTTCGAATGAGCTTATCAGCGAAAAAATCTATGCGTGCATCAGCTTTTGTGGCGAGGGGATTTATCCCCGCTGGGTTGCGAAGCGACCCCAAATCAGTCGAATGAGAGCTGACTTAGACACCGAGGTGAACCGTCGAGGGCTGCTTTGCAGCCAGCGGGGATAAATCCCCTCGCCACAAAATCATTCCCATGTAAGACATGGGAATGATTCATGAGGGGATCAGTTACTGATCGCCAAAATACTCGCCTGGTACGAACCCACGAACACATCGAAATCCCCCACCTCGTTCTGTTCCAGCTCGGCTTGCTGGACCAGCGACTCGCGTGCGGTCTCTTCGAATGTCGCTTGTTCCTGGGCAGGCAACGGCTCGGCGCGGAAGAATTCGGCGTGGGCCTTGCTTTGGCGCAGGGAGAACTGGGCGAAGCTTTCCTGGTGTTCGGCCATGGCGGCCAGCACCTGGGCGGAAGGCGTCAGGGACGGATCGCGGACTTTCGCCAATTGCGCGTCCAGTGCCTGGCGATGGGCATCGCCACCCTGGCTCTGGTCGAGCAGCGCGGCCAGCGGGGCGATTTTTTCCAGCAATTCCACGGCCCAGGCCTGCATGTCCACCGCTTGGCCCTGGCGCTGCAATTGCAGGCCTGGCTTGCGACCTTCCTTGACCACGGTCAGGAAGTTGCTCGTGGCGTTGCCGCATTCGTTGTTTTCCAGCTGCGGGCTGTCATTGAGGCCGCAATACAGCAGGAACGCATCGAGGAACCGCGCTTCGGTGAGGTCGATACCCATCGGCAGGAACGGGTTGATGTCCAGGCAACGCACTTCGACGTACTGGATCCCCCGGGCCATCAAGGCCTGGATCGGCCGCTCGCCGGTGTAGGTCACGCGCTTGGGACGGATGTTGGAGTAGTACTCGTTTTCGATCTGCAAGATGTTGGTATTGAGCTGCACCCACTCGCCGTTCTGGTGAGTGCCGACTTCGACGTACGGCGCGTAGGGCGTCGCCACCGCTTTGCGCAGGCTGTCGGTGTAGCTCGCCAGGTCGTTGTAGCAGGGCGTGAGGCCGGCCTGGGCGTTGCTCTGGTAACCCAGGTCGCTCATGCGCAGGCTGGTGGCATAGGGCAGGTACAAGGTGTCCGGATCCAGTTGTTCCAACTGGTGCGGACGGCCCCGCAGGAAACCGACGTCCAGGGCCGGCGAGGCACCGAACAGGTACATCAGCAGCCAGCTGTAGCGGCGGAAATTACGGATCAGCGCGATGTAGGCCGACGACTGGAAGTCCCGGTCGCTCACCTCGGCGGCTTCGTCCTGGCGCAACAGCGGCCAGAGCTTTTCCGGCAAGGAAAAGTTGTAGTGGATACCTGCGATGCACTGCATGGTCTTGCCGTAGCGCAGGGCCAGGCCCTTGCGATAGACGTACTTGAGCCGACCGATATTCGAGGTGCCGTAGTAGGCGATCGGAATGGCTTCTTCGGTCGGCAGTGGGCACGGCATCGACGGGCTCCACAGATACTCGTCACCCAGTTTGCTGTAGGCAAACCGGTGGATCTTGTCGAGGCTGCGCAAGGTATCGGCCGGATTGGCCAGGGCCGGCGTGATGAACTCCAGAAGCGACTCGGAATAGTCGGTAGTGATCTGTTCGTTGGTCAGCGCCGAACCCAGGGCCTTGGGGTGCGGAGTCTGCGCCAGGCGCCCATCGTCCGTGACACGCAGGCATTCACGCTCGATGCCGTGCAGGCACTGTTCGAGCAGGGAGAGGTTGGCGCGCTCGCCGAGCAGGGCCAGGCGGCGGTTTAAAAGGTCGCTCAAGTTGAATTCCTTCACGCGTCAGTCGCCCCAATATGGGGGTGGGCAAGACGGTCTACAAGGGTGAAGTTAAAACTGGCGTTTTCGCCTGGTTTTATGCGGGTAAAGACTGATCGCCGCACTCCCTGTGGGAGCGGGCTTGCTCGCGAAGAGGTCTTATCAGCCAACATTGAAGTCGCCTGACACGCCGCTTTCGCGAGCAAGCCCGCTCCCACAGGAAAGCCCGACACTGCATTCATGGCGTCGAAATTAACCCAAATCGATGACAGGGAGCTATAGGACAGCGAACGTGCCTTGCGCTTTTGCGACCAGTTTGTCGCCTTGCATCACCTCGGCCTCGACCACCAGCGTGCGCCGGCCCGGGTGGATGACCCGGGCGGTGCACAACACGTCGCCGTCGGACACGGCGCGAATGTAGTTGATCTTGCATTCGATGGTCGCGCTCTGCTGATCAAAGCCATGGACACTGGAACAGGCCAGACCCATGGCGATGTCCACCAGGCTGAACAGTGCGCCGCCGTGCAGCTTGCCGCCGCGGTTGCGCAACGGCGGCTCGAGGCCCAGGGCGACTTGCGCCACCCCGTCCCCCAGGCTGTGCAGACGGCAGCCGAGCAGCTTGAAAAACGCGCTCTCCACCAAGCCGGCCGGCACGTCCATCAGCGTTTCTTCAACTGCTTGGCGTTGGCGAACAACGAAGCCATGGCGTTGTTCGTCGGTGCCGCGGTGGCGGTTTCCTTGCGCGGCGCGGTGTTCTGCGACTGACGCGGCGTCGAGCCAGGACGAGCACCACGGGCACCGTCGACTTTCTCACCCGGCGTGTCGCTCATGCGCATCGACAGGCCGACGCGTTTGCGCGGGATGTCGACTTCCATGACCTTCACTTTCACCACATCGCCAGCCTTCACCGCTTCGCGCGGGTCCTTGATGAACTTCTCCGACAGTGCGGAGATGTGCACCAGGCCGTCCTGGTGCACGCCGATGTCGACGAAAGCACCGAAGTTGGTGACGTTGGTCACCACGCCTTCGAGGATCATGCCCGGTTGCAGGTCCTTGAGGTCCTCGACACCGTCCTGGAACTCGGCGGTCTTGAACTCGGGACGCGGGTCTCGGCCCGGTTTTTCCAGTTCCTGGAGGATGTCGGTGACGGTGGGCAGGCCGAAGGTTTCGTCGGTGAATTTCTTCGGGTCCAGGCGCTTGAGAAACGCCGCATCACCGATCAGCGAGCGGATGTCACGGTCGGTCTGGGCGGCGATGCGCTGCACCAGCGGGTAGGCTTCGGGGTGGACGGCCGACGAATCCAGCGGGTTGTCACCGTTCATGACCCGCAGGAAGCCGGCGGCCTGTTCGAAGGTTTTTTCACCCAGGCGTGGGACTTTCTTCAACGCGGCGCGGGTCTTGAACGCGCCATGTTCGTCACGGTGGGTGACGATGTTCTGCGCCAGCGTGGCGTTCAGGCCGGAGATCCGCGCCAGCAGCGCCACCGAAGCGGTGTTCACGTCCACACCCACGGCGTTCACGCAGTCTTCCACCACGGCGTCCAGGCCGCGCGCCAGTTTCAGTTGGGAAACGTCGTGCTGATACTGGCCGACACCGATGGATTTGGGGTCGATCTTCACCAACTCCGCCAGTGGATCCTGCAGGCGACGGGCGATGGACACCGCGCCACGGATCGACACATCCAGGTCGGGGAATTCCTTGGAAGCCAGTTCCGACGCCGAGTAAACCGAAGCGCCGGCCTCGGAGACCATGACCTTGGTCATTTTCATGGCTGGGTATTTCTTGATCAGCTCGGCGGCCAGTTTGTCGGTCTCGCGGCTGGCGGTGCCGTTGCCGATGGCGATCAGGTCCACCGAATGCTTGGCGCATAGGGCGGCGAGCACGGCGAGGGTCTGGTCCCACTTGTTGTGTGGCACGTGCGGGTAGACCGTGGCGTGATCCAGCAGCTTGCCGGTGGCGTCCACCACCGCCACCTTGCAGCCGGTGCGCAGGCCCGGGTCCAGGCCCAGGGTGGCGCGAGGGCCGGCCGGCGCGGCCAGCAGCAGGTCGTGCAGGTTGTGGGCGAACACGTTGATCGCCTCGGTCTCGGCGTTGTCGCGCAACTCGCCCAGCAGATCGGTTTCCAGGTGGGTGTAGAGCTTGACCTTCCAGGTCCAGCGCACCACTTCGGCCAGCCATTTGTCGGCGGCGCGGTTCTGGTTCTGGATGCCGAACTGCTGGCCGATCATGCCTTCGCACGGGTGCATGGTGCCCGGCAATTCTTCACCGACCTTCAGGGCGGAGCTGAGGATGCCTTCGTTGCGACCCCGGAAAATCGCCAGGGCGCGATGGGACGGCATGCTTTTGAGCGGTTCGTCGTGTTCGAAGTAGTCGCGGAACTTCGCGCCTTCCTCTTCCTTGCCGGCGATCACCCGGGCGCTGAGGATGGCTTCCTGTTTAAGGAAGTTGCGCAGTTTTTCCAACAGGTTGGCGTCTTCGGCGAAACGCTCCATGAGGATATACTTGGCTCCCTCCAGCGCCGCTTTCACGTCCGCCACGCCTTTTTCGGCATCGACGAAGCGCGCCGCTTCGGTTTCCGGGGCCAGGGTCGGGTCGTTGAACAGGCCGTCGGCCAGCTCGCCGAGGCCGGCTTCCAGGGCGATCTGGCCCTTGGTGCGGCGCTTTTGCTTGTAGGGCAGGTACAAGTCTTCGAGACGAGTCTTGGTGTCGGCCAGCTTGATGTCGCGCTCAAGTTGCGGGGTCAGCTTGCCCTGCTCCTGGATGCTGGCCAGGATGCTGATGCGCCGTTCGTCGAGTTCTCGCAGGTAGCGCAGGCGCTCTTCCAGATGCCGCAGCTGGGTGTCATCGAGGCTGCCGGTCACTTCTTTCCGGTAACGGGCGATGAAAGGCACCGTGGAACCTTCATCGAGTAGCGCGACGGCCGCTTCGACCTGCTGTGGGCGTACACCGAGTTCCTCGGCGATGCGGCTGTTGATGCTGTCCATAAAACCACCTGACAAATTGTGAAATCAGGCTCGCCACCACAGAAACCGGGCTCGGCGAGACTGGTTGAGCGGCCTGGCATGCGCCGCTGCCTGGGTCAAAAGGCTGCCTGTTGACCCGCGAAATTCAAAAAGTTGCCTTGCCAAGGCTGAAAAAATGGCACGCCGGGATCACGATCCGGCATTCCCTGGCACAAAAGGCCGCGCATTATAACCAGCGTTCCGTCCTGAGGGGGGGACAGGGTCTGTAGGCTTGATACCTGGATTGGTGGAGATAGAGGAAAAATCTGCTAACAATGCACACGGTGCGTATAACGGCAGCTAGGCCATAATGCGCGCCGAGATCAAAGGAGCTTCCTATGAGCAGCACTGCACAAACTGCTGAAGGCGAAAAAATTCTTATTGTTGACGACGATCCAGGGCTGAGCAGCCTGCTGGAACGCTTTTTCGTCAGCAAGGGCTACCGTGCCCGCACCGTACCGAACACCGAGCAAATGGATCGGTTGCTGGCCCGTGAAGTGTTCAACCTGGTCGTACTCGACCTGATGCTACCCGGTGAAGACGGCCTGACCGCCTGCCGCCGCCTGCGCGGCGCCAACAACCAGATCCCGATCATCATGCTCACCGCCAAGGGCGACGAGCTGAGCCGTATCAAGGGCCTGGAACTGGGCGCCGACGATTACCTGGCCAAGCCGTTCAATCCCGACGAGTTGATGGCCCGCGTCAAGGCGGTGCTGCGTCGCCAGTCGGCGCCGGTGCCTGGCGCGCCGGGCAGCGAAGATGAAAGCGTGACCTTCGGCGACTATGAACTGTCCCTGGCCACCCGTGAGCTCAAGCGCGGCGATGAGGTCCACATGCTCACCACCGGTGAGTTCGCCGTGCTCAAGGCCCTGGTGATGAACGCCCGACAGCCGCTGACCCGCGACAAGCTGATGAACCTGGCCCGTGGTCGTGAATGGGATGCGCTGGAGCGCTCCATCGACGTGCAGATTTCCCGCCTGCGCCGGATGATCGAGCCTGATCCTTCCAAGCCGCGGTATATCCAGACCGTCTGGGGCGTGGGTTACGTGTTCGTGCCGGATGGCGCCGCCAGCAAGTGATCGGCGATTTGTAGGAGCGGGTGGCCTGGCCGGTTGAAATGTCTTCTTCCAGGCGACTCGCGGTCTGTCATTGTGCGAGCATCGCTCGCTCCTGCAAGTGTGTAGCGGTTATTCATGAAAACCCCCGTTTGGTTCCCCCAGAGTTTCTTCTCCCGCACCCTCTGGCTGGTGCTGATCGTCGTGCTCTTTTCCAAGGCGCTGACGTTGGTGTACCTGCTGATGAACGAAGACGTGCTCGTGGACCGGCAGTACAGCCACGGCGTTGCCTTGACCCTGCGGGCCTATTGGGCGGCGGACGAAACCAACCGGGCGAAAATTGCCGAGGCGGCGACGCTGATCCGTGTCGTCGGTGCCGGCGTGCCGGAGGGCGAGCAGCATTGGCCCTACAGCGAGATCTATCAACGCCAGATGCAAGCCGAACTGGGCGCCGATACCGAGGTGCGCTTGCGCATGCACTCGCCTCCGGCGCTTTGGGTGCGGGCTCCGAGCCTGGGGGATGGCTGGCTGAAAGTGCCGTTGTACCCGCATCCGTTGCGCGGCCAGAAAATCTGGAACGTACTCGGCTGGTTCCTGGCCATCGGCCTGCTGTCGACGGCATCGGCGTGGATCTTCGTCAGCCAGCTCAACCAACCGTTGAAACGCCTGGTCTACGCCGCCCGCCAACTGGGCCAGGGGCGCAGTGTGCGGCTGCCCATCAGCGATACGCCCAGCGAGATGACCGAGGTCTACCGCGCCTTCAACCAGATGGCCGAGGATGTGGAACAGGCCGGGCGCGAACGCGAGCTGATGCTGGCGGGCGTCTCCCACGACCTGCGCACGCCCTTGACCCGGCTGCGGTTGTCGCTGGAATTGATGGGCGAGCACACCGACCTGACCGACGAGATGGTCCGCGACATCGAGGACATGGACGCGATTCTCGATCAGTTCCTGGCGTTCATACGCGACGGTCGTGATGAGTCCGTGGAAGAAGTGGACCTCAGCGAGTTGGTGCGGGAGGTGGTCGCGCCCTATAACCAGAACGACGAGAAAGTGCACCTGCGCCTGGAGCCGATTCAGCCGTTCCCGTTGCGCCGGGTGTCGATGAAGCGTTTGTTGAACAACCTGATCGGCAATGCCCTGAACCATGCCGGCGCCGGCGTCGAAGTCGCGGCCTATGTCTCTGGCGACACCAGCGCGCCTTACGTGGTGCTGAGCGTCATGGACCGTGGCGCCGGCATCGATCCTTCGGAGCTGGAAGCCATTTTCAACCCCTTCACCCGGGGCGATCGCGCCCGGGGTGGGAAAGGCACGGGGCTGGGCTTGGCCATCGTCAAGCGTATCGCCTCGATGCACGGCGGCAACGTCGAGTTGCGCAACCGCGCCGGTGGTGGGCTGGAAGCTCGGGTGCGGTTGCCGTTGGGCCTGATGCTGCCAAGGGATGCGGTATAGGGGCAGCTGCAAGCCGCGAGCTTCAAGCTGCAAGTTGAACCGGCTTGGCTTAAAGCTTGAAGCTTGAAGCTGCTCTTCTAGCCCTTTCCTTTGGTTCGGGTCATGTTCGGCCCGCCATTCTTTTCCAGGTGCTCGATGATGATTCCCGCCACGTTCTTGCTGGTGGTGGTCTCGATGCCTTCCAGGCCCGGCGAGGAGTTGACCTCCATCACCAGTGGCCCGTGGTTGGAGCGCAGGATGTCCACGCCCGCCACGGCCAGGCCCATGACCTTTGCGGCCCGCAGGGCGGTCATGCGCTCTTCCGGGGTGATTTTGATCAGGCTGGCGCTACCACCGCGATGCAGGTTGGAGCGGAACTCGCCGGGCTTGGCCTGGCGTTTCATCGAGGCAATCACTTTGTCGCCAACCACGAAGCAGCGGATGTCGGCGCCACCGGCTTCCTTGATGTATTCCTGGACCATGATGTTCTGCTTCAGGCCCATGAATGCCTCGATCACCGATTCCGCTGCCGTCGCGGTTTCACACAGGACCACGCCGATGCCCTGGGTGCCTTCCAGCACCTTGATCACCAGCGGTGCGCCGTTGACCATCGCGATCAGGTCGGGAATGTCGTCGGGGGAGTGGGCAAAACCGGTGACCGGCAGGCCGATCCCGCGCCGTGACAGCAGTTGCAGCGAGCGCAGCTTGTCCCGGGAACGCGCGATGGCCACCGACTCGTTGAGGGGAAACACCCCCATCATTTCAAACTGGCGCAACACGGCGCAGCCATAGAACGTCACCGATGCGCCGATGCGCGGGATCACCGCGTCGAACCCTTCCAGCGGCTTGCCACGGTAGTGGATCTGAGGCTTGTGGCTGGCGATGTTCATGTAGGCGCGCAGGGTATCGATCACCACCATTTCATGGCCACGTTCGGTCCCGGCTTCAACCAGGCGACGAGTGGAATACAGACGCGGATTACGCGACAGCACAGCGATCTTCATGCAACACCTGTGGCAGAGGTAGTGGACACCGGGAATGCCGGCTTTTCTTGAACATATTTGCTGCCCGGATTGACTACCAGTTGGCCGTCGATCAAGGCTTTGGAACCCAGTAACAGGCGATATCGCATGGATTTGCGGCAGGCGAGGGTGAACTCGACCCGCCAGACCCGGTCACCCAGCGCCAACGTGGTGCTGATCACGTAGCGGACCTGAGCGTGGCCGTTGGAACTCTTTATGGTCTTGCGCGCCACCAGCGGGGCTTCGCAGCGGCGATGGCGCAATTGCACCACCGTGCCGAGGTGCGCGGTGAAGCGCACCCACTTTTCGCCATCGCGCTCGAACGGCTCGATGTCGGTGGCATGCAGGCTGGAGGTGCTGGCCCCGGTGTCGATTTTTGCCCGCAGGCCCACGACTCCCAGATCCGGGAGCGCCACCCACTCGCGCAAACCGACGACGGTCAAATGGTCAAAAGTCTTCAATTAAAAAAACCTGCGATCAGTGCATCGGATCGTGGACTCCGCGAATCGCGGTATTCACGCAGAATAATCACAAAATGGCGACAGTTATCTACGCACTTGTGTGTGCTTGTAACCGATTCCGGCCGAAGCGATGGGTGTGGCGTTGGTTTGGCGGGCATTCTATCCGTCGGGCCTGATTCGTGCGCTCGACAAAAACGGTAGTACAGTTCCGGCTATTGGCAGAAAGAGGAATTGCAGTGGCACAAAAAAAGGAAGAAGACGACAAGGTCCGTCTCGATAAATGGTTGTGGGCGGCGCGCTTCTACAAGACGCGGGCCCTGGCCAAGACCGCCATCGAAAGCGGCAAGGTCCATCACCGGGGAGAGCGCTGCAAGCCGGGCAAGGAGCCCCGCATCGGCGATGAGTTTGTCATCCGCACCGGGTTCGATGAAAAGACCGTGGTGGTCGAGGCCCTGTCGATCGTTCGGCGCGGCGCACCTGAAGCGCAGGCGCTGTATCGTGAAACCGAAGCCAGCATCGCCAAGCGCGAAGCCGCCGCCGCGCAACGCAAGGCCGGCGCATTGGGGGTCAGCACCGATGGCAAGCCGAGCAAGAAACAGCGCCGGGACCTGTTCAAGTTTCATGGCAGCAACAGCGAGTAGGCGCGCAGGCCTGGCTGCCTGTCAGTCAGGCGATTGTGGCGAGGGGATTTATCCCCGCTGGGCTGCGTAGCAGCCCCAACCAAACATGTGGCTCACAGGTGCGAGGGTGCACGTTCAAAGGGCTGCTGCGCAGCCAGCGGGGATAAATCCCCTCGCCACAGGTTCCTGTGGGATCAGTCCATGGGGTTACGCCATGCGGATCTTCCCGTCAGGCAAACCCAAGCCTTGCTTGGAACCCACCCTGAATGCCCATAAAATGCCCGCCATCATTTGTCATCACCTCAGATACCAGATCCTATGACTGATTTACCGGATACCGACTACACCCAACGTTTCATCTTCGATGACAGCGACGCCCGTGGCGAGCTGGTGGCGTTGGAGCGTAGCTACGCCGAAGTCCTCGCCAAGCACCCCTATCCGGAGCCGGTCGCACAACTGCTCGGCGAGCTGATGGCGGCTGCGGCGTTGTTGGTGGGCACCTTGAAGTTCGATGGCTTGCTGATTCTCCAGGCGCGCTCCGAAGGGCCGGTCCCGCTGCTGATGATCGAGTGCTCCAGCGAACGCGAGATCCGCGGCCTGGCCCGTTATCACGCCGAGCAGATCGCGCCCGATGCGACCCTGGCCGACATGATGCCCGACGGCGTGCTGGCCCTGACGGTGGACCCCACCCACGGCAAGCGCTACCAGGGCATCGTCGATCTCGACGGCGCGACCCTGGCCGAGTGCTTCACCAACTACTTCGTCATGTCCCAGCAGACCAATACCCGGTTCTGGCTCTACGCCGACGGGCGGCGCGCGCGCGGTTTGCTGCTGCAACAACTGCCCGCCGATCGCCTTCGCGACACCGAGGAACGCGACGCCAGTTGGCAGCACATCACCGCTCTGGCCAGCACCCTGAGCGCCGATGAGTTGCTGAGCCTGGACAACGAAACCGTACTGCATCGCCTCTATCACGAGGAGCAGGTACGCTTGTTCGACGGCCAGCCGTTGCGTTTCCAATGCAGCTGCTCTCGTGAACGTTCCGGCAATGCGCTGGTCAGTCTGGGTCTGGAAGATGCGCAGCAACTGGTGATCGAGCATGGCGGCGCCATCGAGATCGACTGCCAGTTCTGCAACGAGCGCTACCTCTTCGACGCGGCGGACATCGCTCAATTGTTCGCCGGTGCGGGTGTCGACACACCGTCAGATACTCGACACTAAAACGGTTCAGCGCAGGTAAATCTCCTGGCAAACGCCGGATTTACGCCGTACTGACGGGAGGGCCCTACTTTTTTTGGGCTTTTCTGGCATAATCCGGCCCACTTTTTTCGGGTAGTAGTGCGCGACTTCCTACTACAAAACGTTTGGAGCACTCGGCCACGGGCCGACGGGGAATCTCATGACGCAAGCCAATAACGCCGTGTACACCGATCTGAGTGTCGATGATCTGGTCAAAGAAGCCCTGAATCGCGGTGAAGGCGAGCTTGCCGATACTGGCGCGCTGGTTGTCCGTACCGGTCATCGTACCGGTCGCTCGCCAGTCGACCGTTTCATTGTGGAAGAGCCAACCACCCAGGACGCCATCGCCTGGGGCCCGATCAACCGCAAGTTCCCGGCCGACAAGTTCGATGCCCTGTGGAACCGCGTCGAAGCCTACCTGGGTGAGCGCGAGCGTTTTGTCTCCCATGTGCATGTAGGTTCCGATCCTGCGCACTACCTGCCGGTAAAGATGACCACTGAGACTGCGTGGCACAACCTGTTCGGTCGTTGCCTGTTCATCAACCCCGAGCAGTACAACGCCGGCGGCAAGGACGAGTGGCAGATCCTCAACGCGCCGAACTTCGTCTGCGAGCCTGAGCGCGACGGCACCAACTCCGACGGCACCGTGATCATCAATTTCGCGGCCAAGAAAGTGCTGATCGCCGGCATGCGCTACGCCGGCGAAATGAAGAAAGCCCTGTTCTCCGTGCAGAACTTCCTGCTGCCAGCCGTTGACGTGCTGCCGATGCACTGCGCCGCGAACATGGGCGAAGAGGGCGATGTGACCCTGTTCTTCGGCCTGTCGGGCACCGGCAAGACCACCCTGTCCGCCGATGAAAGCCGTTACCTGATCGGTGACGACGAACACGGTTGGGGCGTGGGCGTGGTCTTCAACATCGAAGGTGGCTGCTACGCCAAGTGCATCGACCTGTCCGAGAAGAACGAGCCGGTGATCTGGAAAGCCATCCAGCACGGCGCCGTACTGGAAAACGTCGTCCTGGACCCGGTCACCAAGAAAGCCGACTACGCCGACGACAGCCTGACCCAGAACAGCCGCGCTGCGTACCCCCGTGAGCTGATCGAAAAACGCGCACCGAAAAACCTCGGTGGCGAGCCCAACGCCGTGATCTTCCTGACCTGCGACCTGACCGGCGTACTGCCGCCGGTGTCGATCCTCAGCGAAGAACAAGCCGCCTACCACTTCCTGTCCGGCTACACCGCACTGGTGGGCTCGACTGAAATGGGCTCGGGCAGTGGCATCAAGTCGACCTTCTCCACCTGCTTCGGCGCCCCGTTCTTCCCGCGTCCGGCCGGTGAGTACGCTGAGCTGCTGATCAAGCGCATCCGTGGTTTCGGCTCCAAGGTCTACCTGGTCAACACCGGCTGGACCGGTGGCGGCTACGGCGTCGGCAAGCGCTTCAATATCCCGACCACCCGTGCGGTGATCGCGGCGATCCAGAGCGGCGCGCTGATCGGTGCTGAAACCGAACACCTGGACATCATCAACCTGGACGTGCCGCTGGCTGTTCCAGGTGTCGAGACTGGCCTGTTGAACCCACGCAACACCTGGGCCGACAAAGCCGCCTACGACGAAGCAGCCAAGGCATTGGCCGGTCTGTTCACCGAGAACTTCAAGAAGTTCGACGTGAGCGACGCGATCAAGGCTGCAGGTCCGCAGCTGTAAGGCTTGCTTGGTGAATGAAAAAACCGCCCTTCATGGGCGGTTTTTTCATGGGCGGCTATTTGAGGTGCGCCGATCAGCTAGGCCTCTTCCACTTCCCGCGTATCCCATCGCTGTGCCTTGATCGCCTTGTAAAGCATGCCGATGGTCAATGGCAGCTTGTTCCCCCGACCCTTGGCCCTGCGCTTTTGAAACACATCGAACCCTTCAGGCTGAAAATAGCGGTAGGCGTCGTAGTCGATGAGTTCGATGGCGAACCGCTCCTCCAGTGCCTCCATCAGGTGCCGGGCGTCCGCGCCATCGCAACCCAAGTCGAGATTGATCGCAGTGCCCAGGCGAATCGTCTTGCGTTCAGGCAAGCCGATTTCTTCGTGGAGCAACTCCATGAGCTGGCGCATGGCATGGTCATCGGGGAAGTCTGGCGCAAGGTGCATGATGAAATGTCCAGAATAAAAGAGGTGCGTCTGTACCGGTGGAAAGTTTAGGGGGAAATCGTTGCCCGTTGGAAAAAGAAGAACGCTGCAATCAAGAAATCGCAGGCGTTGCGATTGTGGTTTTGACCGTCGCGAGGATTGGCGGGTCGTCGGGGAATTTCATGCATCCGCCCAGTAGTAGGGACAGCATCAGGACGGTAGGTAGGTTCAGTTTGTGCGTCATGGTTATTTCCTTTTTCAAGTAGCGAACCGCGGGCGTCCTGCCGTTGGTGGGTCAAGCGCAAAGTGTTCATGGGTATCGCGAGTCGATTGCTGCCAGGCTCGCGAGCGATAAGGGTTTGGGTTCAGTCAGCCATCTGTTCAGGCATGCGTAGTGCGGCGGCCTCGAGGTCCATCAATCCTCTGCCATAGGCTTCGCTGTTGGCGTAGATACCTGTGCGGTTGGCTGTCGCCAGCAGATGTTCGCGTATCTGCTGCGGGCTGAGTTGCGGGTGAAGGCTTTGTAGCGCCGCCAGTGCGCCACTGACCAACGCGGCGGCGGGAGATGTGCCAGCGGTCTGCACGTAGCGGCCGTCCTTGCCAACGGTGAGCAGGCCGGCCTGTGCACCGGCGTCTCCGCCGGGAACGGCGATGCACCAGGCAGCTGCGACGCCGCAATAGTTGGATTTGCCATTGATGGCGCTACCGTCGTTCTTCAACGCCACCACTGCGATCCAGCCTTTTTCCAGCTCTGGCAATGCGGCTGGCAGTCCTGGCTCGGCCAGGGGCTCGCGCTTGAGTTCGTTACCGGTGGGGAAGACCAGCACGGCGCCGTCCGCGACCAGTTTTCGAGCGACGGCCAGGGAGTCGGGCATCACCTGGTTGTAGCGCGCCTCATTGATCTCGGTGGCTGGAATGGCGTTGGCCCACGAGTTGTTGAACAGCCGGGCACCCTTGTCAAAACCACTTTGCCAGGACCGGGCGATTTCGCTGTCGAAGAAAAACGGCTCGTTGTCGTCGCCAAAGCGAAAGGGGATCATCCGCGCATTGAACGCGATGCCATGCATGCCCTGGTCGTCCTTGTTGGCGGCGAGAATACCGGCCATCTGCGTGCCATGACCGATGCGGTCAACGGTGCCTGGACGGTCTTCGACATGGTCGAATCCAGGATCACCCAGTCTGCCCTCGAACTCCTCGAGGCTGGCGTTGAGCCCCGAGTCGATCAACGCCACGACAACATCCCGGCCAGTCCCGCCACGAGCATAGAGCGCTGATGCCTTGACGACGGCCAAGCCTTGTTGAGCGTGATACTCCGGGGTTTCGAACTGGGCAGGATCCACGGCGGGTGGATCGGGGACGGTCAAGCAACCGGCGAGCAATGAGGCCGACGTGATCGTCAGTGCGCGTAGAGCGGAAAATGGGTGTGGCATGGTTCGTTCCTTGAAGAATTGAAATCGAGCGTCAGCCTTCCTGGCCTTGACGTACAGCATGAGTTTTCGGCGCACCTTACCGTGGTGGCGAAGTCGGGACGAGACATCAAATTGCCCGGATTTGTATCTGCTCGTGGCAAGGCAAAGGCATTCGACGCTGTATCATCCGGTATCGTTTTTACCCCCGACCTTTTCTCGACGCGCTGCGTTGTCCCGCTAGGCTTTGGGCATCGCAGCAGTCAAAGGAGCGACCGCGCATGCACAGCACCCTGGAACAGGTTTTCGGTTATCCGCAGTTTCGCCCCGGTCAGGAGGCGGCCATCGGCGCCGTACTGGCCGGTCGGTCGGCGGCGGCCATCTTCCCCACTGGCTCGGGCAAGTCCCTGTGTTATCAATTGCCGGCCCTGCTCTTGCCGCACCTGACCCTGGTGGTTTCGCCACTGCTGGCATTGATGCAGGACCAGTTGGTGTTCCTCAAGCGCCACGGCATCGCGGCGGCCAGTATCGATTCGGCCCAGAGCCGTGACGAAGCCAACGACGCCATGGCGCGGGCCCGTTCGGGCGAGTTGAAGATCCTGATGATTTCCGCGGAGCGCCTGAAGAACGAGCGCTTTCGCAATTTCCTGCAGCAGGTGCCGATTTCGTTGCTGGTGGTGGACGAGGCCCACTGTATTTCGGAGTGGGGGCATAACTTCCGACCTGACTACCTCAAGCTTCCCGATTACCAGCACCAGTTCAATATTCCCCAGGTATTGCTGCTGACGGCCACCGCCACACCCAAGGTCATCGCCGACATGCAGGCGAAATTCGCCATTGCCGCCGCCGATGTGGTGACGACCGGTTTCTACCGACCGAACCTCAATCTGTTGGTCGAGCCCGTGCCGGGTGCCGACAAGCGCGCACGGCTGGTGCAGTGGTTGGGCACGCGCGCCGGGCAGCCGAGTATCGTCTATGTCACCTTGCAGCGAACCGCCGAGCAGATCGCCGAGCACCTGAGCCAGCAGGGTATCGAGGCCGAGGCCTATCACGCCGGTTTGCCCCATGAGCAACGGGAAGCCATCCAGCGGCGATTCATGGGCGGGCAATCCAATTGCATTGTCGCCACCATCGCTTTCGGCATGGGCATCGACAAGAGCGATATCCGCAACGTGGTGCATTTCGACCTGCCCAAGTCCATCGAGAACTACAGCCAGGAAATCGGCCGGGCCGGGCGCGACGGGCAGCCATCGGATTGCCTGGTGCTGGCCAACCGCGACAGCCTCAACGTGCTGGAGAACTTTGTGTACGGCGATACGCCGGAGCTCACAGGCATTCGTTGCGTGCTCGACGAACTGAAGGCCGCTGCCCCCGATGGGCAATGGGAGTTCTTGCTGGGCCCGCTGGCGGACCAGAGCAACATCCGCCAACTGCCGCTCAAGACGTTGTTGGTCCAGTTGGAGCTGCGCCGGCTGATCGCGCCACGCTATGCCTATTTCGCGGAGTATCGCTTCAAGTTCCTGACCGAGCCCCAGGAGCTGCTGGAGCGCTTCGAAGGTGAGCGCAGGGACTTCGTCGCGGCCATCATCCAGACCTCCAGGCGCGCCCGGAGCTGGGCCACGGTGGATTTCGACGGGATGTACCAGCAGTACCACGCTGAGCGTAATCGGGTGGTCAAGGCGCTGGATTATTTCCAGGAAAAGGGCTGGATCGAGTTGGAAAGCAAGCAGATGACGGAGGTGTACAGCGTGCTGGAAGCGGACCTGGATGTGCAGGCCTTGAGTGCCGAGCTGCATGCCTATTTCACCCGGCACGAACACGGTGAGATCGCACGGATCCACGCCATGCTCGAATTGTTCGCCACCGACCGTTGCCTGGGTCATCGCTTGGCGCAGTATTTCGGCGACGACAGTGCACCCCACCCGTGTGGTCATTGTTCGGTGTGCCATGGGCAGATCGCTCGCCTGCCGGAGCCGCCTGCGCTGCCGGCGCTTGTGGATAAAAGCTTCGAGGCGCTGTGTGGCGATTTTATCCACAAGCATGAGCAGCACAGCGGCAGCGTGCCGTCTGCCGAGCGCCTCACCCGCTTCCTGTGCGGGATCAGCGTGCCGCTGTTCACCCGATTGAAGGCGCGGAAGATCCCTGGGTATGCCGCACTGGAAGCATATCCATACGCCGAAGTTCGCCAGTGGACCCAGGCGCACCTGTGAGCTGCATCCATCCGCTGAATGCCCTTCATCACACGAATAAATTTCAAAAACATTCGGCGGCTGACTAAGGTGAAGGCTGTCTTCGGATCGCCAACAAGAGAGCCAGCATGAGCCAGACACCTTTCGATATTCAGCGCGCCGCGGTGGTCGGTGCAGGCACCATGGGGCGAGGCATCGTGATGTGCCTGGCCAACGCCGGCGTGGCGGTGCAGTGGGTCGACAACAATCCGCAGATGCTCGAGCAGGCACTGGTTGCCGTGGCCGAGACCTATGCCCATGGTGTGCGCCAGGGCCGTATCGACCAGGATGAGGCCGATGCGCGGATCGCCCGGGTGACACGAGCGGATGATTACGCGGCGATCCGTGAGGTGGACCTGGTGATCGAAGCGGTCTACGAAAACCTGGAGCTCAAGCAGACCATCTTTCGCGAGCTGGACGGTCTGCTCAAGCCCTCGGCCATCCTGGCGAGCAACACGTCGGCGCTGGACATCGATGCCATCGCCGCCGTCACCCTTAGGCCAACCCAGGTCCTGGGCCTGCATTTCTTCAGTCCGGCGCACATCATGAAGCTGCTGGAGATCGTTCGCGGCGCACAAACCTCCAAAGCAGTGCTGGATGCGGCCCTGGTGCTGGGCCAGCGCATGGGCAAGGTCAGCGTGATATCGGGCAACTGCCATGGCTTCATCGGCAACCGGATGCTTCATCCGTATGTGCTGGAAGCGCGCAAGATGTTGCTGGAGGGGGCGTTCCCCCATCAGGTGGATGCGGCGTTGCAAGGCTTCGGTTTCGCCATGGGACCGTTTCGCATGTACGACGTCGTTGGCATCGACCTGGAGTGGCGCGCCCGTGAGCTGGCGGGCAAGGGCCAGGATGCGCCCGAGGTGCAAGTGGACAATCGTCTGTGCGAGCTGGGACGGTTCGGCCAGAAAAGCGGCAATGGGTATTATCACTACGAGCCGGGCAGTCGACAGGCCGAGCATGATGTCGAGGTCGATGCGTTGGTGTTGCAAGTCAGTGAGGCGCTGGGGTTCCAGCGTCGCGAGATCGGGCCGGAGGAAATCCTCGAGCGTTGCTTGCTGGCGCTGGTCAACGAGGGGGCGAAGATCCTGCAGGAAGGCATTGCCGAGTCGGCCCACGCTATCGACCTGGTCTACCTCAACGGCTACGGCTTCCCTGCGGACAAGGGCGGGCCGATGGCCTGGGCTGACGGGCAGGGGCTGGAAGCCATCCACGCACGCCTGCTGGAACTCGAAACGAAGCAGGGCGACCAGTGGAAGCCCGCGCGTGTGATTGGCGATCTGGCGGCGCAAGGCAAGGGATTCGCGCAGGCCTGAGCCCCGTGCCACGTCAAGACCATTGAACAACCGTAAAGGACAGCTGATGCCCCAACGCAACGAATACCCACACTTGCAGCCCATCACCACGCGCTGGCACGACAACGATGTGTACGGTCACGTCAACAACGTCACCTACTACAGCTTTTTCGATACCGCTGTGAATACCTACCTGATCGAAGTCGGCGGCCTGGATATCCATGATGGAGACGTGGTGGGATTCGTGGTGAGTTCGGCCTGCGACTACTTCGCCTCGATCGCCTTTCCAGACCGGATTGAAATCGGCCTGCGGGTTGGCAAGTTGGGCAGCAGTTCGGTGCAGTATGAGCTGGCGGTGTTCAAGGCGGGCGAGGAGGAGGCTTGTGCGGCGGGGCGTTTTGTTCACGTATTCGTGGATCGGGCGTCGAATCGGCCGGTAGCAATTGCGGATCGGTTACGTGGGGCGTTGGAGCGGTTGGTGGTCTGAAACAAAAAATCGCAGCCTCCTGCCAGCGCTGGGCGCTGTCGGAGGCTGCGATCTTCAACGGCTAGTATCGATCAGCCGTTAGTCGCGGTAGTGGCGATGATGTTTTTTGCGGTGCCCGTAGGCATGGCCGCGACCTGGGTGGCCGTCACGGTAGTAGCGACGATCACCACGGCGATCGTCATAACGACGGTCATCGTCATCGTCCTTGCCCATGTAGTTACCCAGGGCGCCACCCGCGCCACCACCCGCCGCCGCACCGATCAGGCTGCCGGTGCTGCCACCGACGCTACGGCCGACCACGTTACCGCCGGCCGCGCCCAGCGCGCCGCCGATCGCCGCTTCGCCACGGCTGTGTTTATCTGCTCCGACCGCACTACCGCCCGCACCGCCCAGCGCCGCGCCGATAGTGGAACCGGTGTTGCCGCCCAGGGACTGGCCGACGACCGAACCCAAAACCCCGCCCAATGCGCCGCCCACACCTGCTTCGGCAGTACCACCGGCGCAAGCGATGCCACTGGCCAGGCTAAGGGACAACAAGAGAATGGAGGAGAACTTCATAGAGGAGCCTCAAAGGGATGACGGCGCGATCCTGAGGCTCGCTTCGCTTGCTTACAATCGAAATCCGACGAGTAGCACGACTTGTGCACAATTCTCTAAGTTATTGTTTTACGGTCGGAACTTAACGCGAATTGACCGGTCTTTAGCTACTTCGGACAGGCCGTTTTCTAGGGAAAACGGCCTTTTTTGTGGGCGCTCGAAAAGTACGCTCATGGGAGCAAAACGGTGTGGGAGCAAAGCTTGCTCCCACACAATCCAATTGCCTCGCCAAAGAACTGTGTCAGGCCGACTTGGCCAGGATCAATCCATTTTCGCTCGCCGCTTCCAAGCGGATCGCGACGAATTTCGAGGTCGGCGTGTGGCTGCCATCGCCCGTGCTTTCCAGGGGCACCAGCGGGTTCACTTCTGGGTAGTAAGCAGCGGCCTGCCCGGCCGGAATGTCGAACGCCAGCAAGGTAAAGCCCTTGACCCGACGCTCGCGACCATCTTCCCAGAGTGAGACAATGTCGGCTTTCTGACCCGGCTTGAAGCCCAGGCGAATGATGTCCGCTTCGTTGACAAACAACACATCACGCTGGCCCTTGACGCCGCGATAGCGGTCATCGAGGCCATAGATGGTGGTGTTGTACTGATCGTGGGACCGCATGGACTGCATGATCAGGTCGGGCAACTGGCCGGTGGCGCGGGTGCGTTCATGCACCAGGTCGCTCGGCAACAGGTTGGGCTTGAAGTTGGCGCGGCCCGACGGGGTGTTCCAGCGACGCGCACCAGCGCTGTTGCCCAGATAGAATCCGCCAGGGTTTTTCAGCTTTTCGTTGAAGTCCTTGAAGCCGGGTATGGTATCGGCGATCAGGTCGCGGATGCGGCTGTAGTCGGCCACCAGCCAATTCCAGTCCACCGGACGGCTACCCAGCGTGGCGGCGGCAATGCCGGCGATGATCCACGGTTCGGAGCGCATCTGGTTCGACAGCGGCTGCAACTGGCCGAATGAGGCATGCACCATGCTGAAGGAATCTTCCACGGTCACCGCTTGTGCGCCTTCGGTTTGCAGGTCGATGTCGGTGCGGCCCAGGCACGGCAGGATCAGCGCGTCCTTGCCGTGAGCCAGGTGGCTGCGGTTGAGCTTGGTGCTGATCTGTACCGTCAGGTCGCAATTGGCCAAGGCCTGGAAGGTCCGATGGCTGTCCGGCGTGGCTTGGGCGAAGTTGCCGCCCAAGGCGATGAACACCTTCGCCTGGCCGTCGGCCATGGCGTGGATCGCCTCGACCACGTTGTGGCCATTTTCCCGCGGTACCTTGAATTGGAAGCGCCGCTCCAGGGCGTCGAGGAATGCCGCCGGTGGACGTTCGTTGATGCCCATGGTCCGGTCGCCCTGCACGTTGCTGTGGCCGCGAACCGGGCACAGGCCTGCGCCTGGCCGGCCAATGTTGCCGCGCAGCATCATCACGTTGGCGATTTCCTGGATGGTCGCCACCGAGTGACGGTGCTGGGTGATGCCCATCGCCCAGCACATGACCACGTTCTCGCTTTTGGCGTACATGCGCGCCGCCTGCTCGATTTCGACCAGGGTCAAGCCCGATTGCTCGACGATCTGTTCCCACGGCGTATCGTCGACCGCCGCCAGGTAATCCAGCACGTTGGTGCTGTGTTCATTGATGAATGCATGGTCGAAGACCGACGCCGCGCCACTGTTCTGCGCCTCACGCTCCCATTGCAGCAGGAACTTGGCCATGCCGCGCAAGATCGCCATGTCGCCGCCCAGGGCCGGGCGGAAATACGCGGTGTTGGTCGGCTTATTGCCGTTAGTGAGCATTTCGATCGGGCTCTGCGGGTGCTGGAAGCGCTCCAGGCCACGCTCTTTGAGCGGGTTGATGCAGATCACTTGGGCACCGCGTTTCACCGCCTCGCGCAGTGGCTCGAGCATCCGCGGGTGATTGGTGCCAGGGTTCTGTCCCCAGACGAAAATCGCGTCGGCGTGCTCGAAGTCGTCGAACGTCACCGTACCCTTGCCCACGCCTACGCTCTGGGACAGGGCTACGCCGCTGGCTTCGTGGCACATGTTCGAGCAGTCGGGGAAGTTGTTGGTGCCGTAGGCGCGCACGAACAGCTGATACAGGTAGGCCGCTTCGTTGCTGGCCCGGCCCGACGTATAGAATTCGGCCTGGTTGGGGCTGGACAGCCCTTGCAGGTGCTTGCCGATCAGGGCGAACGCCGCTTCCCAACTGATGGGCTTGTAGCGGTCGGTTTCGGCGTCGTAGCGCATCGGCTCGGTCAGGCGACCCTGGTATTCGAGCCAGTAGTCGCTCTGCTCCAGCAGTGAAGTCACGCTGTGCTTGGCGAAAAAAGCACCGTCGACGCGGCGCTTGGTGGCTTCCCAGTTCACGGCCTTGGCGCCGTTCTCGCAGAACTTGACCATACCGCTTTCGGGAGAGTCGCCCCAGGCGCAGCCAGGGCAGTCAAAACCGCCATTCTGGTTGGTCTTGAGCATCATGCGGATGTTTTTCAGCGCGTTGTCGCTGGTCAACCAGGCCTGAGCGACACTGATCAGCGCACCCCAACCACCGGCCGGGCCCTTGTAGGGCTTGTAGCGCGGTACGGGTTTCTGGTCGGCTTGTTGATGATTGCTCACGCTTGTTTCTCCATCGCAGGGCTGTAGACCCGCGGCGCACTTTTTTGCGGCAGGTGGATGAGGTTGAGGTTGTGTTGGCGGGCCCACTGCACGGCGAGGCCCGTGGGCGACGACAGGCTGACCAGGGTCTGGATGCCGGCGCGCAGTACTTTCTGGATCAGTTCGAGGCTGCAACGGCTGGTGACGATCGCCACGCCACCGGCCACCGGAACCTGTTGCCGGATCAACGCGCCGATCAGCTTGTCGAGGGCGTTGTGCCGGCCAATGTCTTCGCGGCCCAGCAGCAATTCACCCTGGGCGTTCATGAACAACGCCGCATGTACGGCGCCGCAATGTCGGCCCAGGGGCTGGAACTGGCTGATACGGTCACGCAGGCCATCGAGCCATTGCGCCGCGGGCAGGGGGGCGCCGGGCAGCACCTTGAGGTTTGGCAAGGCCTGTTCCACCGCTTCCACGCCGCACAATCCGCAGCCACTGGTGCCCGCCAACTGCCGGCGTTGCTGCTTGAGGTTCCAGAAGGCGCGGTTGGCGATGGTCACCTGGGCATAGTGCGCAGCACCCGTGCCGCTCAGTTGCAGGTCATAGATGTCCGATGAATCTTCGATGATGCCGCTGCCGAGGCTGAAACCGACGATGAAGTCTTCCAGGTCGGTGGGGGTGACCAGCATGACTGCCTGGCTGATGCCGTTATAGGCAATCGCCAGCGCCACTTCCTCGGCCAGCGCGGTGCTGTCCGATTGAGAGTGGTCCAGATTGCAGTAGCGATAGCTCTGGCTGGCGACCGGCGTGGATGTTTCCATCGCTGGCGCTGGACTGACCGGAGGCTTGTCGTTCATGGGCATCACTGAAAGTAGGAATAGTGTTAAGACTAAATGCGGCAATCTGCCACGTCTAATCGCTATTACTGATCTTCCAATAGATGACGTCGATCAAGAAGTCGTCGCTGATTTCTGGTAGAGGGCAAAACAGGCCTCTGCCAACGCCGAGCGGGGGGCACCGCGCCGCATGATCAGGCCCAGCGGGACTAGCGTCTGGGCGTTTTCAATGGGTTGGATGCGCAAGTCCTCGGTCAGGACGTCCAGGCCGCTGTCCAGGGGCATCACCGCGCAACACAGCCCGCCGTGCACAGCTTGTAACAATTGGTGCACCGCGTCGGTTTGCAACAGCGGTTGGGGCGTCAGGCCCCGGCTGTGGAAGTTGTGGTCGATGGACTGGCGAAAATGCATGCCGCTGGTGAGCATGCCCAGGGGCAGTTCGATCAGGGCTTCCCAACTCAGCGGTTGTTCACCGAAAAAGAAATAACGCTGGTCGTAAAGCAGGCCCATGCGGGTGGGGCTGAAGGGCAGGGCCTCGAAACGTTCGTTGTCCAGGCGTTCCAGGTAGGAAACGCCCAGGTCGATGCGGTTGTTCGCCAACTGTTCGAGGATGCGTTCGGAGCTCAGGGACGACAATTCGAAACGCAGGCTGGGGTGCTCGGTGTGCAAGCGCTGCATCATCGCCAGCGGGTCGAAGTCCGACAACGGCACCACGCCCAGGCGCAGCGTACCCACCAGGTTGCCCCGACAGGCCGCCGCTTCGGCCTGCAGCCCGTCATAGGCCGCCAGCACCGTGCGCGCCCAGGCCAGCACCCGTTCCCCCGGCGCGGTGAAACCTTCAAAGCGCTGGCCGCGGTTGACCAGCGGCAGGTCGAGTTCTTCTTCAAGGCTGCGCAGGCGCATCGACAGCGTCGGCTGGGTGATATGGCAGCGTGCGGCGGCCTGGCCGAAGTGACGGGTTTCGTCCAGCGCGATGAGAAATTTCAGCTGCTTGATGTCCATCTTCGCTCCAGGGCGCGGGAAGATCCGGATTCTAGCGCTTGCGCGTGGCGGGGTCATTGGTCGGCTGGGAACCGGGTTCGTCTCGCCTGGTCTAGTCTTTGCGTCTGGACACTTAAATCAGGGAGCGCGTGCCATGAGTATTTTTAGCTTTGTGAAGGAAGCCGGTGAAAAGCTGATCGACCTGCTGACCCCCGGCAATGCCAATGCCAGCGAGCAACTGAAAGAGCATATTGAAAAGGTCGGCCTGGGCAATCCGAACGTTCAGGCCACCGTCGAAGGCGACAAAGTCATCGTGACCGGTGAAGTCGGGAGCCAGGAAGAGAAGGAAAAGATCCTGTTGGCGGTGGGCAATATCGCTGGCGTTGGCAGTGTCGACGACCAGATCACCGTGACGGGCCCGGTGGCCAAGGCGGCGCGTTTCGTGACGGTGAAGAAGGGCGACACCCTCAGCGCCATCTCCAAGGCCGAATACGGCGACGCGAACAAGTACAACAAGATCTTCGAGGCCAACAAGCCGATGTTGTCGCATCCGGACAAGATCTACCCGGGGCAGGTGCTGCGTATTCCTGAGTAGCCTTACCTGTGGCGAGGGGATTTATCCCCGCTGGGCTGCGTAGCAGCCCCAAAAAACAGGGTCGCTTCGCGCCCAGCGGGGATAAATCCCCTCGCCACAACAGCCTCAAAGCCCGGCAATCAAGTCCCTATAATCCCCCAACGCGTCAAACTCCCCCGTGTCCTTTGGCCCTTTGCGGCTGTCCGGCTCGCTCACGGCCAGCAGGTGCGCCACGCCGAAGTCCCGGGCGCTGCGCAGCACTGGCAGGGTGTCGTCGATGAACAGGCTGCGGGCCGGGTCGAAATTCAGGTCGGCTTGCAGCGCGTCCCAGAATTGCGGATTTTCCTTGGGGAAACCGTAGTCGTGGGAACTGATCAAACGCTCGAAGTAGGGGGCCAGTTCGATGCGTTCCAGCTTCAAGGACAACGAATCGCGGTGGGCATTGGTGATCATCACCACGCGTTTGCCGGCCCGTTGGATTGCCCCCAGGAACGTATCGGCGTCCGGGCGCAAGGCGATCAGGTGGGCGGTTTCCAACTTCAGTTCGCGCACCGGCAACTTCAGTTCAGTGCTCCAGAAATCCAGGCAATACCACTGCAATTGGCCGGCGTTGCGCTCGAACAGGGGTTGCAGTTCCATCTCGGCCATCGCCCGGCTCACGCCATGCAGTTCGGCGTAGCGCTGGGGCAGGTGTTCGAGCCAGAAATGGTTGTCGTAATGCAGGTCCAGCAGGGTGCCGTCCATGTCCAGTAGGACCGTATCGATCTCATGCCAGGGCAGCAAGGCCATAAAACTTCTCCAGCGGTAATCGGATATCCGACACAAACAATCAGAATAGGCCGGGTATAGTAGCCCGCTATCGCCCAGGGAGCCGTTTATGCGCCAGAAACCCACCATACTCGATCGCCGGATCGTCGCTACCAGCCGCCTGTTCTGTGTGGAAGAACTGAAATTGCGGTTTTCCAACGGTGTGGAGCGTACCTATGAACGACTGGCGAGTAACGGTGCGGGCTACGGCGCGGTGATGATCGTGGCGATGCTCGACGCCGACCACGCGGTGCTGGTGGAAGAGTATTGCGGTGGCACCGATGCCTACGAACTGTCCCTGCCCAAGGGCTTGATCGAGCCAGGGGAAGATGTGCTGGCGGCGGCCGAGCGGGAGCTCAAGGAAGAAGCCGGCTTCGGCGCGCGACAGTTGGAACACCTGACCGAGTTATCGCTGTCCCCTGGCTACATGAGCCAGAAGATCCAGGTGGTGCTGGCTACCGATCTGTATGAGGAAAGGCTGGAGGGCGACGAACCCGAGCCGATGGGTGTGGACAAGGTCAACCTGCGTGAGCTCTCGGCCCTGGCGCAGAACCCGCAATTCACCGAGGGCCGGGCCTTGGCGGCGCTGTACCTGGCCCGTGACCTGCTGGCCCAGCGTGGAGCGTTCCTGTCATGACTTTCCCTCATCCGTTGATGGCTCCGGTAGTCGAACTGGCGCTCCGGGCCGGTGAAGCGATCCTGCCGTTCTGGCGCGCCAACGTACAGGTCAACCACAAGGCCGACGAGTCGCCGGTGACTGCCGCGGACATGGCGGCTCATGATGTGATCGTGGCCGGGTTGACGGCGCTGGCCCCGGATATTCCGATTCTCTCCGAAGAGGATGCCGATATCGCCCAAAGCGTACGTGCCGGCTGGCAACGCTGGTGGCTGGTGGACCCGTTGGACGGCACCAAGGAGTTCATCTCCGGCAGCGAGGAGTTCACCGTCAATATCGCCTTGGTGGAACAGGGCCGCGTGGTGTTCGGTGTGGTGTCGATGCCGACCAATGGACGCTTTTACGTCGGCGGCGCCGGGTTGGGTGCCTGGCGTGGCGACAAGGGCGGTGTGCCTTTGCCTATCGCGGTTCGTGATGCATTGGCGCCGGGCGAAACGTTCACCGTGGTCGCCAGTCGCCGGCATACCAGCCCGGCGCAGGAACGCTTGCTGGAGGGCTTGAGCGAGAGCCTGGGCGAGCTGCAACTGACCAGTATTGGCAGTTCGTTGAAGTTTTGCCTGGTGGCCGAAGGCGCGGCGGATTGTTATCCCCGGCTGGCGCCGACCTCCCAGTGGGACACCGCCGCCGCCCAGGGTGTGCTGGAAGGCGCGGGTGGCGAGGTGTTGGACTTGAGCGGTGAAACGTTCTGCTATCCACCGCGGGAGTCGCTGTTGAATACGTCATTCCTGGCGTTGCCGGCCAAAGCGCCGTGGCGGGGCAAGTTACTGGAACTGGCCAGCTCTTAAGCCGCCTCCGATCCTCTGTGGCGAGGGGATTTATCTGTGGCGAGGGGATTTATCCCCGTTGGGCTGCGCAGCAGCCCCAAAAAACAGGGCCGCTTCGCGCCCCAACGGGGATAAATCCCCTCGCCACAGGTTTTGCGGTGTTTTCCAAAGTCAGCGGTGCAACACGTACTGCCCCTCAAACTGCACTGCCACGTCCTCGCTCCCGCTGTTCAACACTTGCGTCTGCAACGCCAGCCGCGCCCGGCCATAGCGCCGATACGTGGCCAGGAAGCGTTTCCACAGCTTTTCCTCGGGCGCATCGCAGACGACAGTCGCATCGCGGGTCACTGGCAGTGGATAGCTGATCTGCCCTTCCTGAATCACGATATGTCCGTCTTCGATGCCTTCCTCACGCAGGGCCAGGTGCAGCCAGCCCCAGCCACCCAGTACGGCGCCGCAATACAGGCTGCCGCCGAACATGGTGCTCTTGTGGTTGACGTTGGCCGCCAGCGGCAAGAACAGGCGCAGTTGCCGAGCCTGCCAATCGAGCACCTTGAGGCCCATGTCCCGGGTCAAGGGGATGTCGTGGTGCAGGATCGATTCCAGGTAACGGCTGTCGCGGTTCATTGCGGGGCCTCTTGCTTGACGGGGAAATGACGATTATTCAATCGGACTCATCGGCCGAACCCTGGCTGCTGTCGCCGAAGGTCAGGCCATGCTTGCGCAACTTGTCGTGCAGGGTCTTGCGGGGAATGCCCAGGGCTTCGGCCAGGCTGCGCACCGAGCTGTGGGGGCGCGCCAGTTCGGCGGCGATCAGGGTTTTCTCGAAATTTTCCACCTGCTCGCTCAAGCCGCCACTGACCAGTTCCACCGGTGCGCCGGGGCTGCCGTCTGGCGCGCTGTTGTCCAGGGCCAGTTCCAGTCCCAGGGCAAAACGTTCGGCGGCGTTCTGCAGTTCACGGACGTTGCCCGGCCAGCTATGGCGCAGCAGCAACGCCCGTTGCGCCGGCTGCAATTCGTGGGGCGGCAGGCCATGGCGAGTACTGGCTTCGTTGGCGAAATGCTGGAACAGCATAAGCGCATCCTCGCCCCGTTCGCGCAACGGCGGTATGCGCAGCGGCGCGACGTTCAGGCGGTAATACAGGTCGGCGCGGAAACGCCCCTGATCGGCGGCCTGGCGCAGGTCTTCCTTGGTCGCGGCGATAACGCGGATATCCAGCGGGATCTGTTGATTGCCCCCCAGTCGCTCCACCATGCGCTCTTGCAGCAGGCGCAGCAGCTTGACCTGGACATCCAGGCTCATGCTTTCGATTTCATCCAGAAACAGCGTGCCACCATTGGCGAACTCGAATTTGCCGATACGGCGTTTCTGCGCGCCGGTAAAAGCACCGGGCTCGTGGCCGAACAGCTCGCTTTCCACCACCGACTCGGCCAGGGCTCCGGCGTTGATCGCCACGAAGGGGCCATTGCGTCGGCTTGAGAGGTCGTGCAAGGCACGGGCAACCACCTCCTTGCCTGCGCCGGTTTCACCGAGGATCAACACGTCGGCGCGGGTGGCGGCCAGTGCCCCGATCTGCTCGCGCAAGCGCAGCATCGGAGTCGATTGGCCGACCAGGCGGGCGCTGAGTTCGTGGCGATCGCTCAGGGCCAGGCGCAGGCTGCGGTTGTCCAGCACCAGGCGGCGCAAGGCCAGGGCGCGGCGTACGCTGTCGAGCAGATGATCGCTGGCAAAAGGTTTTTCCAGGAAGTCGTAGGCCCCGGCGCGCATCGCTTGCACCGCCAGCGGCACGTCGCCGTGGCCGGTGATCAGCAGCACCGGCAGTTCCGGGTCCTGGGCGTGGAGTTCGCCCAGCAGTTCGAGGCCATCCATGCCCGGCATGCGAATATCACTGACCACCACCCCCGGCCAGTCACGGGGCAGTTGCCCGGCCACGCCCTTGGCTTCGGCCAGGGGCAGGATCTTCAGGCCGGCCAGGTCGAGGGTCTGGCTCAAGGCCTGACGTAGATGGGGATCGTCATCGATCAGCACCACCTCAATCCGGTTGTCGATGGTCATACACTTCGGTCCTCGGACGGTTGCAGGCTCACCCCGGGCGCGCCGGCGCGCAGCTTCAGGGTGATCAGGGCGCCGCCTTCCTTGTGGTTGGCGAACGACAGTTCGCCGCCGAAGGCGCGCATCAGGGTGTCGCAGATCGCCAGCCCCAGGCCAAGGCCTTGGGTGCGCGTCTTGGTGGTGTAGAAGGGCTCACCGGCGCGGCCCAGGGCTTCCATGCAAAACCCCGGGCCGTTATCGCGGATGTACAGGTTGACGCCGGTGTCGGTGGCCTGGGCGCTGAGCCAGAGTCTGCGTGGCGGGCCTTTCTCGGTGAGCGCATCGAGGGCGTTGGCCAACAGGTTGCCGAGTACCTGGCGCAGGCGGGTTTCGCCGGCCTCGACCCACAGCGTGGCGGCCGGCAAGTCGCGGATCAGTTCCACTTCCATGCTGCGCCGGCGTTTGGCGAGCAGCGCCAGGGCGTCGTCCAGCGCCGGTTGCAGGGCGACGCTTTCCGGGGCATGGCGATCGCGGCGGGCAAAGGCGCGCAAGTGGGCAATGATCGAGGCCATGCGCCCGGTCAGTTCGCTGATCAGCTTGAGGTTGCCCCGGGCATCCTCGGTGCGTTGGTGGTCGAGCAATATCTCGGCGTTTTCCGCGTAGCTGCGAATCGCCGCCAGCGGCTGGTTGAGTTCGTGGCTGATGCTCGCCGACATGGTGCCCAGGGCCGACAGCTTGCCGGCTTGCACCAGGTCATCCTGGGCACGGACCAACTCCTGCTGGGCCTGCTCGCGCTCCAGCACCTCCTGGCGCAGTCGCCGGTTCAGGCCTTCCAGGTCGCTGGTCCGTTCGGCCACCCGCCCCTCCAGCTCGTGACGGGCCTTGGCTTCGAAGGCGATCCGATCCAGATAATGGCGCCGGCGCTGCATCATCAACCCGAGCAACAGCATCAAGACCAGCAAAGCCGCGCCGCCGATGGCGACCACAGTGCGCACCGGACGGTCGATCAGCGTGCGCGGGGCGAGAATGCTCACGCTCCAGCCGGTTTCTTCGATGGATTGTGTCTGGGTCAGCCAGGCGTTGGCATCCAGGTTCAGCGGCTTGGGGTCGCGGGTCGGATAAGGCTGTACCGCGCTGATGGCCTTGCGCTCGTCGTCACCCAACGGCCGGGTCGCGCGAAATCGCCATTCCTGGCGCGACGTGAGGATGACCACGCCATTGTGGTCAGTCACCAGCAACTGTTCCGGGGTCTTGCCCCACAGGCTTTCGGTGTGGTCGAGGTCGACCTTGACCACCAGCACGCCGATGACTTTCTCGCGGTCGCGCACGGCGGCGGCGAAGAAGTAACCACGCTTGGCCGACGTGGTACCCAAGCCGAAGAAGCGCCCCAGGCGCCCGGCCATGGCTTCGATGAAGTACGGACGGAAGGCGAAGTTGCGTCCGACGAAACTGTCGTGCTTGTCCCAGTTCGACGCCGCCAGGGTCTTGCCGGTGGGGTCCATCAGGTACATGACTTCCGCGCCGGTCTGGGCGCTGATGTTTTTCAACAGCCGGTTGGCATTGCCTTGGGTCACACCGTCGTCCGGGGCCGACAAGGCGGCGCGCAAGGCCGGCAGGTCGCCGAGAATCTGTGGCAGCACCTCATAGCGGTGCAGCGTGCCCAACAGGTTGGCGACGTAAAGGTCCAGGGTCTGGCGGTTCTGTCCAGCCAGTTCACTGCGGTAATAACGTTCGGCCAGATGCTCCAACGGCCACAGCAACGGCGCCAGGCACAGCGCGAGCAAGGCCAGGCTGCGCCAACGGGGTCTGCGGGGAAGGGTGGAATTCATGAGCATCGGGCGCCTGTGGTGACAGGCGTATTATGCCTAGTTGCCTCGCAAATACTATTTGTAAGGCCTTACCAGGCTTGTCCGGCAAGACACTGCTGCAACGCGTCTCGCCAGTCGGGTTGGCTCACCGCCCATTCCTTGAGCAGGCGGTCGCAGTCCAGGCGCGAGTTCAGCGGTCGAGGGGCCGGCGTCGGGTAAGCGCTGGACGCAATGGGCTCCAGCAGTGCACACGGCTTGTGTCGCTCAAGCAGGTTTTCGCCGATGGCCTGGGCGAAACCGAACCAGGAGGTCTCGCCCCGGGCCGTCAGGTGATAGGTGCCCCAGGCTCCGGGTTGACCGGCCTGCCAGCGTTCGATCAGTTGGGCGGTGCTGTCGGCAATGGTGCCCGCCCAGGTCGGTGCGCCAATCTGATCGGCCACCACCCGCAGCTGCGGTTTTTCCTGCAACAGGCGTTGCATGGTCAGCAGGAAATTGCGGCCCTCGGTGGAGTACACCCAACTGGTACGCAGGATCAGGTGCTGGCCGCCTGCCTGGCCGATGGCATGTTCGCCGGCCAATTTGCTGCGCCCGTAGACACTCAGCGGGTTGGGCGTGTCGTCCTCGGTGTAGGGGACGGGCTTGAGGCCATCGAAGACGTAGTCGGTGGAGTAGTGAATCAACGGGACGCCCAGGTCGAGCGCTGCCTGGGCCAGGATGCCCGGTGCCGTGGCATTGATGGCAAATGCCCGTTCCGGTTCGCTCTCGGCCTGGTCGACGGCCGTGTGGGCGGCGGCATTGATGATCAGGCCGGGGTTCAGGGCTTCGATGGGCGCGCGCAGGGCGTCCGGTTGCGCCAGATCGAGCTGGTCGCTGCCGCGTACGAGCAACTCGCCCATGCCGCTCAGGCGCGACTGGAGTGCCCGGGAAACCTGGCCGTTGCGGCCGACGATCAGGATGCGCAGGGGGGTATTCATGGGAACAGGTCTGCCTCGTGCAAGGCCTTGCCGTTCTGGTCCTTGGCCGAGAGGATCGGCGCACCTTCCAGCTCCCAATCGATGGCCAGTTGCGGGTCGTCCCAGCGAATGCAGCGCTCGGCCGAGGGGGCGTAGTAATCGGTGGTCTTGTAGAGGAAGTCTGCCGATTCGCTCAGCACGACGAAGCCGTGGGCAAACCCTGGTGGCACCCACAGTTGTCGATGGTTCTGCGCCGTCAGGCGAACGCTGACCCATTGGCCGAAGGTCGGCGAGCTGCGGCGAATGTCCACCGCGATATCCAGCACCTCCCCGGCAGTGACGCGCACGAGTTTCCCCTGGGCCTGTTCGATCTGATAGTGCAGGCCCCGCAACACGCCCCGGGTGGAGCGTGAGTGGTTGTCCTGGACGAACGGCAGGGTGCAGCCGGTCGCCTCGGCAAACGCCCGGGCATTGAAGCTTTCGTAGAAAAAACCCCGATCGTCACCGAAGACTTTCGGTTCGATGATCAGGACGTCTGGCAAGCGGGTGGCGATGACGTTCAACGTGTTTCTCCGGCAATCTTGAACAGGTACTGGCCGTAGCCGGTCTTGCCAAAATACTGGGCGCGCTCAAGGATGTGTTCGCGGCTGACCCAACCTTGCTGGTAGGCAATTTCTTCCAGGCACGCCACTTTCAAGCCTTGGCGATGTTCGATGGTCTGCACGTACTGCGAGGCTTCCAGCAGGCTGTCGTGGGTGCCGGTGTCCAGCCAGGCGAAACCGCGGCCGAAGCGCTCGACGTGCAGGTCGCCGCGTTGCAGGTAGGCGTTGTTGACGTCGGTGATTTCCAGTTCGCCGCGTTTGGAGGGCTTGATGCTCTTGGCGATCTCGATCACGTCGTTGTCGTAGAAGTACAGGCCGGTCACCGCGTAGCTGGATTTAGGCGCGGTGGGTTTTTCTTCGATGGACATCGCCCGCCCTTCCGAGTCGAAGTCGATCACGCCAAATCGCTCGGGGTCCTTGACCCAGTAGCCGAACACCGTCGCGCCACTTGGCCGGTTGATAGCCGTCTGCAATTGCTCGCCGAAATACTGACCGTGGAAAATGTTGTCGCCCAGGATCAGGCACACCGAGTCGCTGCCAATGAACTGTTCGCCGATCAGGAACGCCTGGGCCAAGCCATCGGGCGATGGCTGCTCGGCATAGCTGAAGTGCACGCCAAACTGCTGGCCGTCGCCCAACAGGTTGCGGTATTGCGGCAGATCCTGGGGGGTGGAAATGATCAGAATGTCCTTGATGCCCGCGAGCATCAGCACCGAGATCGGGTAATAAATCATCGGTTTGTCATAAATCGGCAAGAGCTGCTTGGAAACCCCGAGGGTAATCGGGTGCAGGCGGGTGCCGGAACCGCCGGCCAGGACAATGCCTTTCATCATGCAATTGCATCCTTGTTGTCGAGCGAGCCCAGGCGCTCGCCTTGATAGCTGCCGTCCTGGACACGTTGGCACCACAGCAGGTTCTCGAGGTACCACTGCACGGTCTTGCGCAACCCGGTCTCGAAGGTTTCCCGAGGTGTCCAGCCCAGTTCTCGTTCGATCTTGCTGGCGTCGATGGCGTAGCGCAGATCGTGGCCGGGGCGATCCTGGACGAAGCTGATCAGGTCGGCATAGTGCTCGACGCCTTCGGGTTTGCGTGGCGCCAGCTCTTCGAGCAGCGCGCAGATGCTGCGCACCACGTCGATGTTTTTCTGCTCGTTGTGCCCGCCAATGTTGTATGTCTCGCCGACCGCGCCCTGGGTGACGACCTTGAGCAGCGCCCGGGCATGGTCTTCGACGAACAGCCAGTCGCGCACTTGCTGGCCATTACCGTAGACCGGCAGCGGTTTACCGGCCAACGCATTGAGAATCACCAGGGGGATCAACTTCTCGGGGAAGTGAAACGGCCCGTAGTTGTTCGAGCAGTTGGTCAACAGCACGGGCAAGCCGTAGGTGCGTTGCCAGGCGCGGACCAGGTGGTCGGACGCCGCCTTGCTCGCCGAATACGGTGAGCTTGGGGCATAGGCGGTGGTTTCGGTGAACAGGTCATCCACGCCGTGCAAGTCGCCATACACTTCGTCGGTGGAGATGTGGTGGAAGCGAAACGCGCGTTTCTGCGGCTCGGCCAGGGCCTGCCAATAAGCGCGGGTGGCTTCCAGCAGGCTGTAGGTGCCGACGATGTTGGTCTGGATGAAGTCTGCCGGGCCATCGATGGAGCGGTCTACATGGGACTCGGCCGCCAGGTGCATGATGGCTTCAGGCTTGAATTGCGCGAGCACCGCACTGACGGTCGCTTGATCGACAATGTCGGCCTGGACGAATTCGTAGCGGCTGTCGTGATCGATGCTGCTCAGCGATTCGAGATTGCCGGCGTACGTCAGCTTGTCGAGGTTCAGGACCTGGTGCTCGGTATCGAGAATCAAGTGCCGTATGAGCGCCGAGCCGATGAAGCCAGCACCGCCTGTGATGAGAATGCGCATCCGGTTAAGCCTTTTTCCGTGGGACGACAAAGCATAGGAGCATAGCTTGTCGACATGGCGGGAGTGGCGCAAGCGAATATCCCCCGGACACATCCTCCCCACACGGCGTCTCAGGAGGGCTGTGCATATTTTTGAACAGAGGGGTTGCTTATCCTCAGACTCAGTGGCGAGATAGGCATCCGAACAAAACCACCTCAGGGGTCCTTGTATGCCATTCGCTACGTTGGTTCACCGTGCCAGTTTGCCAAGCCCACAGATCAGCGCCGAGCAAGCGCTGGTGCTGTTGCGCTTGAATTACGGACTCAGCGGCGACCTGCGACCCCTTGGCAGCAACCAGGACCTCAACTACCGCGTCGACAGCGAACGCGGGCGCTTTGTGTTGAAAATTTGCCACGGCGACTACGCTGTCCCGGAAATACAGGCCCAACACGCAGCCCTCAAGCAGTTGGCCGGACACGACACGGTGAAAGTCCCGCGGGTGATTTGCGCCAGCAACGGGCTGGACCTGTTGACGTTGGACGTCGACGGCCAAGCGATTCACATGCGCCTGCTGGAGTACATCGACGGCCAGTCCCTTACGCAACTCAAGCACCTGCCCCCCGAGCTTGTAACGGGCCTGGGCCGCCTGTGCGCGGAAATGGACCTGGCCCTGGCGACATTCGACCACCCGGGCCTGGAGCGCACCCTGCAATGGGATGCGCGCCATGCCCCGGCCCTGGTCGAGTACCTGTTGCCTGTCATCGCGGATGAACAGCGGCGCCATCTGGTCGCCGAGGTCGCGCAACAGGCCGAGCGGCGCTTACAACCGCTCAAGGCGAGCTTGCCGGTGCAGGCGATCCACATGGACATCACCGATGACAACGTGGTCTGGCAGCGCGACGCCCAGCGCCAGTGGCAATTGCAGGGCGTCATCGATTTCGGCGACCTGGTCCGTACCTGGCGCATCACTGACTTGTCGGTGACGTGCGCGGCCCTGCTGCATCACGCCGATGGCGATCCGTTCTTCATCTTGCCGGCGATCAAGGCCTACCACGCGGTCAATCCCTTGCAACATCAGGAGCTGTTGGCGCTGTGGCCACTGATCGTGGCGCGCGCCGCGGTGCTGGTGCTCAGCGGTGAACAGCAGGTTTCCATCGACCCGGACAACCAATACAGCCGCGACAACCTGGCCCATGAGTGGGAGATTTTCCGAGTGGCTCACTCGGTGCCCTTCGAACTGATGGAAGCGGCGATACTCACCGCCGTCGGCCACAGCCTGCCGGCCATTGCCAGCGAGGGCTTTGCGCCGCTGTTGCCGACCCTGGTGGGGCGTGAGTTCGCCCTGATCGACCTGGGTGTGTTGAGCCCGCATTTCGAGGCCGGCAATTGGGAGCAGCCCGGGATCGACCAGCGTCTGCTGGACGAAGCCGCCGGGCTTCACGGCCTGGCCGCCAGCCGCTACGGGCAGTACCGTTTGTCTCGCACCCGGCCGGACAGCGCCGTGGAACCCGATACTTATCCATTGCACGTGGCGTTGAGTGTGCCCCAGGGCACGCCGCTCGAATCGCCGTTCGCCGGGGTCGTGCACAAGGCCGCCGACGGTATGTTGCAACTGGACAGCGCGCAGTTGAGCGTGCGCTTGTGGGGCGTGACGTCGCCGTTGCATTCCGGGGCGGCGCTGGTCAAGGGGCAGGTGCTGGGTGAAGTGACAGGGCCGTTGCAGGTCCAGTTGTGCCGGGGCGCCCAGGTGAATCCGCCGCTGTTCTGCACGCCCTCCAGGGCCCCGGCCTGGCAGGCGCTTTGCCCTTCGCCGGCGGTGCTGTTGGGGCTGGCGTGCGATGCCGAGCCGGAGGTCGATCCCGAGGCACTGCTGGCCCGCCGTGATGCGAGCTTCGCCCGTTCGCAGAAACACTATTACGTCGATCCGCCGCGCATCGAGCGTGGCTGGCGCAACCACCTGATCGATATGCAGGGCCGCTCGTATCTGGACATGCTCAACAACGTCGCCGTGCTGGGCCACGGCCATCCACGCATGGCGGCGGTGGCTGCCCGGCAATGGTCGCTGCTCAACACCAACTCACGTTTCCACTACGCGGCGATCGCCGAATTCTCCGAGCGTCTGCTGGCGCTGTCGCCGTCCAACATGGACCGGGTGTTCCTGGTCAACAGCGGCACCGAGGCCAATGACCTGGCGATCCGCCTGGCCTGGGCCTACAGCGGCGGACGGGACATGCTCAGTGTGCTGGAGGCCTATCACGGCTGGTCGGTGGCCGCCGATGCAGTGTCGACGTCCATCGCCGATAACCCCCAGGCCCTGAGCAGCCGCCCGGACTGGGTGCACCCGGTGACCGCCCCGAACACCTACCGTGGCGAGTTCCGTGGTCCCGGCAGTGCGCCGGACTACGTGCGCAGCGTCGAGCACAACCTGGCGAAAATTGCCGAGAGCAAGCGTCAGCTCGCCGGTTTCATCTGTGAGCCGGTTTACGGCAACGCCGGTGGGATCGCACTGCCGCCCGGTTACCTGAAGCAGGTCTACGCGATGGTGCGTGAGCGCGGTGGGGTCTGTATCGCCGACGAGGTGCAGGTCGGTTACGGACGCATGGGCGAGTTTTTCTGGGGCTTCGAAGAGCAAGGCGTGGTGCCGGACATCATTACCATGGCCAAGGGCATGGGCAACGGCCAGCCGCTGGGTGCGGTCATCACCCGCCGGGAGATCGCCGAGGCACTGGAAGCCGAGGGGTACTTCTTCTCCTCGGCCGGTGGCAGCCCGGTCAGTTGCCAGATCGGCATGGCGGTGCTGGATGTCATGGAAGAAGACGATCTCTGGGAAAACGCACGGGTGGTTGGCGGGCACTTCAAGGCTCGACTGGAGGCCTTGATCGACCAGTATCCATTGGTCGGTGCGGTGCATGGTTCCGGGTTCTACCTGGGCGTGGAACTGATCCGTGATCGCGAGACCCTGGAACCGGCCACTGAAGAAACCATGGTGCTGTGCAATCGTCTGCGGGAGTTAGGGATCTTCATGCAACCGACTGGCGATTATCTGAACATCCTCAAGATCAAACCGCCGATGGTGACCACGCGTCAGAGTGTGGATTTCTTTGTCGATATGCTGGCGAAGGTATTGGACGAGGGGCTGTAATCGATCTGGAACGTCAAGCTGTTCCCCTGTGGGAGCGAGCTTGCTCGCGATGACGGTGTCCAAGCCAGCATTAATGTGGCTGAACGACCGCTATCGCGAGCAAGCTCGCTCCCACAGGGGCTGGCGTTACTTTTTAAATCGATTTTTGTCGGTGTTTCCCGCTATTTTTTGTTGGGTTTTAATTTTTGTGACTTTATTGGTCGATATTTATCGTTTATAAAGTTGCCACTGCCCATCGCCCAGGAGATGACCCATGACAACGTTGCACAGCACTCCGCGCGCGGATGGTTTCCACATGCCGGCCGAATGGGCGACCCAGAGCCAGGTCTGGATGATCTGGCCCGAGCGCCCGGACAACTGGCGCCTGGGTGGCAAGCCCGCACAGGCCGCCCACGTGGCGGTCGCCAAGGCCATCGCCCGTTTTGAACCGGTGACCGTGGCGGTGTCCGCGGCCCAGTACGAAAATGCCCGGGCGCGCCTCGACGTGCCGAATATCCGCCTGGTGGAAATGTCCAGCGACGACGCCTGGGTCCGCGATACCGGCCCTACGTTCGTAATCAATGACAGCGGGGAAGTGCGCGGTGTCGATTGGGATTTCAACGCCTGGGGCGGTTTTGACGGCGGCCTGTACGCGCCCTGGAACCGTGATTCGCAAGTGGCCAGCAAGATCCTCGAGATCGAACGCAGCCCGCGTTATCGCACCGAAGGTTTTGTGCTCGAGGGCGGGTCGATCCATGTGGATGGCGAAGGGACTGTGATCACCACCGAGGAGTGCCTGCTCAACCGCAATCGCAACCCACACATGAGTCGTGAGCAGATCGAGGCGGTGCTCAGCGCGCAATTGGCGGTGGACAAGATCATCTGGCTGCCGGACGGTCTGTTCAATGACGAAACCGACGGTCATGTGGATAACTTCTGCTGCTACGTGCGTCCGGGGGAAGTCCTGCTTGCCTGGACCGACGACCCGCAAAACCCGAACTACACCCGCTGCCATGCGGCGATGGATGTGCTGCAAAACAGCACTGACGCCAAGGGGCGCCCGTTCACAGTGCACAAAATGCCGATTCCGGGGCCGATGTATGCCACTGAAGAGGAATGCGCGGGCGTGGATGCGGTGGAAGGCTCCCAGGAGCGCAACCCAACCGTGCGACTGGCCGGTTCCTATGTGAACTTCCTGATCGTCAACGGCGGCATCATCGCACCCAGCTTTGACGATCCGCTGGATGCACCGGCCAGGGACATCCTCCAGAACCTGTTCCCGCAGCACGAAGTGGTCATGGTGCCCGGGCGCGAACTGTTACTGGGTGGCGGGAATATTCATTGCCTTACCCAACAGCAACCCGCGCCGTACGTAAAATGAGTGGCGATGTAACAGCCGGCTGATAGCGCCTGCGCCGGCCCTGGGGCGGCGATTTTGGATCCATCCCGGCAAGCCCGCGGCCCGATTGGGTCGCGGGTTTTTTTGTATCTGTACATGGGTGGGCGTGGATACATTGGCATAGCTCTTGTATCGGATCTGCAGCAGTTCCGGGGAATGGAGCTGAGTTGTTTTGTCATAAACCTTGGATAAATTAGCCGCTCATCAACCAGGAGAGGGCGCTGGAATGAATATGACAAGCGAGCGCACATGCCATCCCTTGGCCGTTAATGGTGAGTCGCTTCAAGCCTTGGCGCAGTGGTTGAAGTCCAACGGAACGCGTCAGATCAGAGAACCTGATCCGCGCCGGGTGATCGTTGAGCGTTACCCCGCGGGCCTGTTCAGCGAGGCTGAGCTGGAAGCGTTGTGGGATGTGATGCAAGGATAGAATTCGACGGATTGATAAAAAGCGCTGGCCGGGATGGCAGCGCTTTTTTTGTGCCCGCGGGTTTTCGAATTCACACAAAAATCCCTGTGGGAGCAGGCCTGCGCGCCCTCGGCGACTTGCGGTTTGGACGGCTGTTCGTTTTGATCGAATCTTAGATGTTTTTCGCCTGATTACAGACGATTCACGAAATTGACACACTGTTGAGGGCGCGACTAGGATTCGCCCTACGCCTGTGGCTGACAGCCATGACTCTTAAATAATAAAAAGGCCCGACACGATCAGAAGTGGGCGGGCCTTTTCATTATTTTCAGGAGCAAGAGTCCGAAAAAGAGCGCAGAAAGCGCCATTTCGGCTGCTCGCCGCGGTGCGTATCAACCCGTACAAGGAAAATAATCATGTTGAACAAGCGCATTAGTTTAATCGCACTGGGGATCTTGAGCACGACACACGCCATGGCCAACGACCAGGCGGAGTCAAAGGGGTTCGTTGAAGACAGCAGCTTGAAAGTGCTGTTGCGCAACGCTTATATCAACCGCGACTATAAAGACGGCAACGAGGACAAGGCCGAATGGGGCCAGGCGGCCATCGGTACGTTCTCGTCCGGTTTCACCCAAGGCACGGTGGGCGTGGGTGTAGATGCCTTCGGCCTGTACGCGTTGCGTCTGGACGGCGGCAAAGGTCGTAGCGGTGCGCAAGGCATCGACTTCTTCAAGCAAGGCGACAGCGGCAACGCGGCCGATGACTTGTCCAAGTTCGGTGCCGCGGTCAAGTTCCGCGTTTCCAATACCGTACTGGCCTACGGTGACCAGATGCCGGCCCTGCCGGTGCTGAGCTATGACAACTCGCGCCTGCTGCCGGAAAGCTACACCGGCACGCTGATCACCTCCAAGGAGATCAAGGGCCTGGAACTGAATGCCGGCCGTTTCACCGCCGAATCGCGCAAGAGCGCCGAAGGCCGTGACAGCGGTGGCCTGAAGTCGATCAACGTATTGGGCGGCAGCTACCAGTTCACCGAGCAGTTCAAGGCTTCGCTCTACGCCTCGGATGTCGAGGACGTATTGAAGAAGCAATACGTGAACGCCAACTACGTGTTCCCGCTGGCCAAGGATCAGTCCCTGACCCTGGACTTCAACGGTTATCGCACCAAGCTGGACAACAGCTACGTTCGCGAAAACAACGTCACCGGCGACGACAACAAGATCTGGAGCCTGGCCGCCACCTTCGCCACCGGCCCGCACAGCTTCACGCTCGCTCACCAGCGCAGCACCGGCGACAGCAACCTGGGCTACGCCTACGGCGGCTATCAGCGCGGGCAAAATCGTGTGGGTGACGGCGGCAACACGATCTACCTGGCCAACTCCTACTGGTCCGACTTCAACGCCGAGGATGAGCGCAGCTGGCAGCTGGGCTACGGCCTGGACTTCACCACCTTCGGCGTTCCGGGCCTGACCTACAACGTCGCTTATGTGCGGGGCGATAACATCACCACGTCCACTAGCGAAGGCGGTACCGAGCGCGAGATCTTCAACCAGTTCAAGTACGTGGTCCAGGGCGGCCCGGCCAAGGACTTGAGCGTCAGGTTGCGCAGCTCCGTGTTGCGGGTGTCGCAGAAGTCCAGCGAATACAACGTCAGCGGCAATGAACTGCGGGTGTTCGTGGATTACCCGATCAGCGTCTTCTGATGCCTGGACGGGTTACGAGCTTGTAAAACCGTGGCGAGGGGCAGTGTTGCTCCCGCTGGCCGTAGGAGCTGCCGAAGGCTGCGATCTTTTGATCTTTCGCTTGGGACTCAAGTGTCTGGGGAAGGATCGCAGCCTCGTTGCACTCGACAGCTCCTACACAGCGTCTACAGGGCGCAGCCCAGCGGGAGCAAGCTCCCTCGTCACAACTGATTCATACCTGCCTGAAGTGAATAGCGTTGCGATGCCAAACTCGGGTTCTTTTGGCTTTTTGCGCAAGAAAAACTACTGAAACAGCCTGTTTTCCCGAGAAAAAGTCGTACTAATGCAATGTTGCCCCCCGTTTCAAGCGTCGCTTGAAATGCCTCAAATACTTTCTCATGGACGTAAATCCTGCACCTACTAGATTAGGCCGCTCAATGCAGTGGAGACCTATGAAAAATGATCGTTCTGAACAGGGAAGTGGGCGAAGCGCTGAGACGTGACAAATACGTCAACGTTCGCGGTGGGGACTTCAACCTCTACGGTCATTTCGGCGATTTCGTCCGGCTGACCAAAAGCTGGGAAAACATGGAGCCTGACAGTTACTACGGCCAGGCCGAGTCAGGCATGCGTTTTCGCCGCTACAGCGACTTCGAATACAACCCTACGACCCGAGAGCTCAAGCAGCTCGAACACCGGGCCTACGTTCAGTCCAAGGCCAACAACAGCTATGTCGGTGGACTGGAGCGTCATTTCCAGGACTTCTCCAACGAAGTGATCAATTCGCCGGTGATGCGCAGCCTGATCGATACAGACTTCGAGGTGTACAAGAACGTCCTGCCCCAGGACTTGCACGATGAAATCTGGCAGTGCCAGATCCATCAGATCCGCATCGAGATCAAGCCGGGCAAACAACTGGAAATCACCCCCGAAGGGATTCACTGCGACGGCTATCCGTTCAGCGGCGTGCACTTCTGGGGGCGCCAGAATGTGGCGGGTGCGGAGAGCCGTTTGTACAGCGCCCAGGAAGAACAACTGGCGGCGACGACCTACGAGGACATCCTCGACACCACGTTCTTCCTGGACCGCGACATGCGCCACTACGTGACCCCGGCGCGCAATATCCATAGCCATGACATGGCGTACCGGCAGATCCTGGCCATTTCCTTCTCGCGGCCCGGGACCGCTTTCGACATTGTTCGCTGAACGGCTCGAACCCATGGACGACCCGGTGCAGCAAGTCCTGTTGCGCCGGGCCATGGTCCGGGACGCCGAGCGACTGGAGCGGTTCTTTCGCGGTTTCGACGAAGTGTCGTTCTGTGAATGGCAGGACGCCCGATTCTTGCGCGGTGTGTTGTTGCAGGACACCACCACCGCGTACCTGGCCATCGATGCGAGCGGTGACGTGGTGGGCGCGGTGATCGGCGGCATGCTCGGTACCCGTGGCACGATCAATCACTTGGCGGTCAGCCCGCAGCATCGCACCAAAGGCCTGGGCCAGCGCCTGGTGGAGGCCGCATCGGCTGACATGAAGCGGGTAGGCGTGCTGCGCATGTTCCTTTTCGTCGACGATGCTAATCTGGCCGGCAAGCGTTTCTGGGCCGCCCAGGGGTTCTGTGAACCCCGGGGTGAAATCACCTTCGAGAGGGATTTATGAACAAGACTTCCAGCCAGCCGCTGGCGGTCGAACCACAAGCCTCGCGTACCTTTGCTGAAGCCAGTCCGGTGGTAGCGGGTTATTTCACGGTTTCGTTTGTGTTCGGTCTGATGGCGGTCAACGCCGGGCTGCCCCTGTGGTTGCCGGTGGCGATGTGCCTGTTCGTCTACGCGGGTGCTTCGCAATTCGCGGCGCTGGCGTTGATTTCCAGCGGTGCGTCACTGACCACCATCGTGCTCACCACGTTCCTGATCAATGCCCGGCACATGCTGATGTCGGTCTACATGGCCAAGGCCCTGCGTGCGCTGGGGCTCAGTCGTTTCGAACGCTGGTGCTACGCGGCAGGGTTGACGGACGAGTCATTCGCTTTCCACAGCGTCAAGCTCGGCAGCGGGGCGCCGGTGAGCGTGCGCTACCTGGTCGGTTTCAACCTGTTCTGCCATACGTCCTGGGTGCTCGGTGGCTTGCTGGGCGCGGTGTGCGCGCAATACGCGGCGCACCTCATCAAATACCAGCTGGACTATGCGCTGACCGCGATGATGCTCTATGTGCTGGTTTCGTTGTGCGACACCCGCAACAAACTGATCGCGGCCCTGGCGGCCGTCGTCTGCATGGGCGGGCTGAGCCTGCTGGGCAGCTCGCCGTTCAATGTCTTCATTGCCACGTTCGTTGGCTGCGGGGTGGGCGTATGCCTGACCAAACGTTCCTGATCCTGGTCGTGGTCCTGATGATGGCCGTGACCTTCCTGCCACGTGCCCTGCCGTTGCAGGTCAATACCGAGCATTGGCCGCCCTTCGTCGCCCGTGCCCTGGAATACCTGCCAGTGGCGATCGTCGCTGCCATCAGCCTGACCCCGTTATTGATCAAGGACCAGCAGATACAACTCGACCGCCCTGAGTTTTATGCCGCGATTCCGACGCTGTTATGTGCGTATTTCAGCCGTAACCTGTTTCTCAGTGTGGCGCTGGGCACGGCGGCGTACATCGCGCTCGGTTCGTTCCTGTAGCGTCAGGTCCACCACATCGTGCAGCGCCTGGCCAGACAACTCCGGATTGTTCACCGCCAGGCGAACCTCAAGGAAATCCTCGAAGTCCGGGAAAATCGCCAGGCCGTTGCGCAGCGCCGCCTCCCGGGATACCAGCCCCAAGCCATCGAGTTGCGTGATCAACGACAATGTCAGCGTCTCACTGCAGGAATACACCATGCGCTGGCTCGACCCGTATTCACCCAGGCCTGCGTCGAGAAAGCGCAGGAAGCTGCGGGAATACGGACACTCTTCTGCCGGACGCACCTGAAACTTGTCACCGAGCAGGCCAAGGGAGTCGTCTTCGTCGCCACAATGGGCGCCAACCACCCGCACCTGCACGTCCGGCATGGCAATGCTGGTAAAACCGCTCTGTTGCTGCCCAATCAGGATCGCCAGGTCAAAATCTTCGTTCCTGAGCTTGCTCAGGTTCTCCATCGACTCGGCGTAGCTGAATTCCAATTGATACTGAGGAAACACGGCGATCAATCGATCGATCATCCGCCGGTTAAACTCCGCCGGCAGGGTGGTATTGAGCGCCACCCGGAGCGTGCGCTGTCGCGGAGTCTTGAGTGCCGCGACTTTTTCTTCCAATTGCCGGGTGGCAATCAGCACCTGATCCATGAAGGGGGTCAGTTCCGAGCCCTGGCTCGTCAACGTCAGGCCCTTGTTCGAGCGTCGGAACAAGCGGAAACCGAACTGTTCCTCGACCTTGTTCAACTGCGCCGCCAACGCCTGCACCGTGAGGCACGAATGCTCGGCCGCTGCCGACAACGAGCCGGTCTGCACGATACGCATGAGGTTGCGTAGGGTTCTGCTATCCATGAGGTAATGCCCTCTGCTTAAGTGGGCTCGCTATTGTTGTGCACCTGGGCCGGCCAGGTGGCCATGCCGGCTATCATCATGCACCTTGCCACGCTTGTCGCGATTTTGTGCCGAAAAGCGCCGGGAGGCGATGGTTGGAGCTTATGCGGGATTTGGGGCTTTTGCCCAGTGGATGCTGGCCAAGACCCATTAGTGGGAACCTGGTTGCGTTTGTTGGCCTGGAAAGCCATGCCGAATGGGTTCAAATAGAGTGTCGCTAGAGTCCGTTTGCGAATAAAAACTTAAAAATAATCCATATGTGTACTATCCTCTAAACACCACCCCGCTAAAAAGGAGCCTAAAGCCATGGCGACTTCCTCCATCACCCTCAACGCGCAGCAGCAATTGGACTCCCCGGATGCGGGTCGAGTCGCGTTGAAGTTTTTCTTCAACCTCATGGCGCTCTGGGGCTGCAGCGTCGAGCAGCAGCGCACCTTGTTGGGCAAGGTGGGAAACACAACCTTCTACAAATACAAACAGTTGCCGGAGAACGTGAGGCTGCCTCGCGATACGCTGGAGCGCATTTCCTACCTCATGGGTATCCACAAGGCGCTGAGCATTATCTTCAGCAATAGCCGGGACCGTGCCTATCAGTGGGTCAGCAGCCCGAATACCGCGGCACCGTTCAATGGCCAGTCGGCGCTGTCCTACATGTTGACCGGGCGGGTGGTGGACATCGCCGATGTGCGGCGATACCTGGACGGAGTGCGCGGTTAATGATGCCACCCCTGGCGGACCCGCAATGGAAACGGGCCTATCGGATCGTCAACAGCAGCTTCCCTCCGATTTCGCTGTTTGAAGACGTACTCGACCCGGAAGACCTGCCCACGGCCTACGCCCTGGAAGCGCTGACCAACGATCGGCTGATGGAACAGGCCGGCGTACTGTCCCGGGTCCGCCCCGAGGATCGCGTTTCCGGGCCCGGCTCCTCGCCGGTGATGGCGGCGTTTACCCACATTGGCAAAAGCAGCCGCTTCAGCGACGGCACCTTCGGTGTCTACTACGCCGCCAGCAGCCAGGAAGCCGCCATCGCCGAGACCTGCTACCACCAGGCGCGATTCCTCGGGGCGACCAATGAGCCGGACCTGGAGTTGACCATGCGCACCTACGTCAACAAGGTCGTCAAACCCCTGCACGACATTCGCCACGACTACCCCCACCTCCACAACCCGGACCCTACGGCCTACGGCCCATCCCAGGTGTTCGCCCGGCAACTGCGTGAAACCTTGTCCTGGGGGCTGCTGTACAACAGCGTCCGCCTGCCCGGCCACGAATGCGTGGCCGCGTTTCGCCCGCCGGCGGTTTCGATTCCGGTGCAAGGCAAGCATATTCGCTACGTCTGGAGTGCCCAGAAGCGGGAGATTTCGTTTGTGTTCGAGGTGAGCGAGGTTTGAAAAGGGCTGCTAGGCAGCCCAGCGGGAGCAAGCTCCCTCGCCACGGGCATCCGATCAAATCTTGAACTGCTGCACCGAAGCCTGCATCGATCCCGCCGCATCGTTCAATTGATCCGCCGTTTGCGTCAGGTTGTGAATCGAACGGGTGTTCTCGCGGGACTGCTCGGCAATCGACTCCACCCGCTGAGCCATTTCATCACTGGCTTTGGATTGCTCGGCAATGGTCTGGGAAATTTCCTCCACCACTTCGGCCGCATGCCGGGCACCGGTGCGGATCTCGCTGATGGACACCCCGGCCTGCTGGGCCAGGTTGACGCCTTCGTCCACGCGGCTGACACACGCCTGCATGTTCGCCACCGCATCCCGTGCACTGGACTGGATGCGTTCGATCATCGCGGTGATTTCCTGGGTGGACTGGGTGGTGCGCGCCGCCAGGTTGCGCACTTCGTCGGCCACCACCGCAAAACCACGGCCCGCTTCACCGGCCCGAGCGGCTTCGATGGCGGCGTTGAGGGCCAGCAAATTGGTCTGTTCGGCGATGCTCTTGATCACCTGAATGATGGAATGGATGTCCTCGGACGAGGCATCCAGCGCGGTGATCTTGCTGGAGGACTGGTTGACCACCTCGGCGATCCGGTTCATGCCTTCCACCACCCCGAGAATCACCTGGCCGCCGCTGCTCGCCAATTGTTCGGACTGCGCCGAAATCGTCCGGGCGCTATCGGCGTGCTGATGGATCTGGCTGATGTTCGCCATCATCTGCTCCATGCTCGCCGCCATGCTGGTCGCGCTCTGGGCCTGCTGGTCGGCACTGGAGACAATCTGCCGCGCCGTATCGCCCAGGTTCCGGGACGTGCCGTGCAACTCATCGCTCTGGCCGCGGATCGTGGCGATCATCTGCCGCAGATTGGTCTGCATCTGCTCGATCACGCCTTGCAGCTGGCCCAGCTCATCCTTGCTTTGCGTGCCCATGGAGCGCTGCAGATCCCCTTGGGAAATCGCCTGGGTATTGAGGATGATCTTGTTCAGCGGTGTAAGCACCGCCTTGAGCAGGCTCCACGACAACAGCGCCAGCGCCACGCAGGTAGCCAGCAACGTCACGATCAGCCAACGCTCCGAGCTCTGAATGCTGCCGTCCTGATGCTCGCGCGATGACTGCGCCTGGTTTTCGATCAGCTCACTCACTGCCTCGTTGCGCTCCTCCAACGCCGAAAACGCCCCGTCGAACTCCGCCCGCAACGCCTGGCCATCCTGGGCGCCGCTCAGTGCCTTGCTGATTATTTGCTTGGCTTTATCAATGTAGGTCTCCACCTGTGGCTTGAGCTCGCCAATTGCCTTGGCCACATCCTCCGGCAACTTCGCCTCGGCATTTTCGGCGATGACCTTGCGCATCCGCTGCGTATGCTCATCGAACGCCTCCAGCACCTCCTTAGTCCCCTGGGCATCCCCCGGCTTGACCAGCAGAGCGGCGAGCACATCGGCACGAATGGCGTCGTGCATCATGTCCGCCTCCATGTGCTTGCGCATGGCGGAAATGCTGGTCTCGTTCTGCACCAGAGCCTCGGTCATGGAGTGATAGCCCCACAACCCGATACCGCCGAGCAGCAACGCAAAAGAAAGACTGACCAACCCCGAGCCTATGACCTTGGTGCGGATCTTCATCGCTTACTGCTCCTGGAGCGGGAGAATTCTGGAAAAGTGTAGTCGAGCGCGAACGGAGCCTTGCGGTATTCCAGGCGCTTATCTGAGGCTATCGGCGGGGGATTTGATTAGATGAATATGTTGCAAACTGTTTGGACAGGGGCAGGGTGGAGGGAACACAGCCCATTCAGAAATCCCACAAACTCATTGCAGTCAGTCATTGTGTTCTGTCCCTGATCCGTGGCGAGGGAGCTTGCTCCCGCTGGGCTGCGAAGCAGCCCTTCTTCAATCGTTCCCGTCATACAGAAGAAACCCAATGCTGCTCGACCCAGCGGGCAGCATTGGGCCTGCGGCCCTTAAGCAGGATTACTCCCCGGCGCCTCCAGCACCTTCACCACGTCGTCGATGACGGCCTTGCTCATATCCTGCAAATAACACGACGCCCAGGCATACCGATCCGTACCGCGAATCATCGCCGCGTCCTCGGCCAGGACCTTGGCAACGTGGAGCAGATCGGAAGCGTGGGACAGGGCTTCGCCGATGGGTATGCCGCTGTTGACGCGGAATAAAGGGCGGTCGGAGTGGTAGCAGAAGGGGGTTAGGCCTGGGGTTTTGAGGTCTTTGGGATGGGTCATTGCGCACCTCCATTTGCCAATTGGCGGCGGACGATGACTAGCAAAGCGATAAAGCGAGACTGCAGCAGATCCATGGCATGCATCGATAAACTCCCATATCAGATGAGAGCTGCCACGTTCGTTCTCAGGCGAATGGGTGGCAGCTGTGCGCAGGCTGAGAAACCGGAGATACAGGAACCCGGCAGACCCGAAGGTCTCCCACGCACAGCCGCCATTGCACGGAATGCGGACATAAAAAAACGCCGCAAAACGTGGTTCGGGCGCTGTAGCGCCTGCATCTTACTCGGGTTCTCAGGCCCGGTCGCTGAATTGGCAGCGACGGTTGGAGGGTAGCGGGTAGATGGGGAGGCTGCAATCGTGGCGCGATGCTGGCGGGTGAGGTTTAGGTGATTTTATGGATAGGCAATAATTTACGTCGTTGTCGATATCGCTAGCTATCGGCGCGCGCGAAAACAAATATTTGGAGGAGGTTTCAATGGATGATGAATGCGATCAACTTCAGCAGGACGTGTTCGACTCTGAACATCAAATGACAGCGGGAAAAAACGTGCAGGTGGTGGCGTACAAGGGCCAATTGTCCTCGAAGTCAGTCCTGATGAATGAGGATGATGTAGCCTTGATCCTTAAGGCGCGAGAGCGGCTTGCCGCTCCACAACGGATTAAAATTTCAATGGATGATCTATAGCTCTGAGTTCGGAAAAGGGACGGATTTATTTCCTCGATCAAAAAATGGGGGGCTGTGCGCAGGAGTGCTAGGTTTGAACACAACATTTCCCCAACCGGTAATGCTTCAGTGCAGAACCGATACCCATCCTAAGGAACTCCGTAATGGACCTACACAACGAGTTCGAAAACAGCAAATTCTTCCACCACACCCGTATCGATCGACGCGCCGCCGATGCCTTGGTGGGACTGGCCGCGGGGATTACGGCGGACGGTGTCGTGAACACCAACGAAGCGGTTTTCCTAAAGCAATGGTTGGAAAACAACCTCGCCCATCTAAATGACCCTGTGATCAATCTGTTGTATTTGCGTCTGGCGTCCATGCTTCA
>NZ_FOVS01000092.1:0-1163 GCF_900115235.1 Pseudomonas sp. NFACC24-1 | reverse complement strand
GTCACAGTGACCGGACCGTTTTGCGCGGTGACCGGTTTGCCGTCGGCACCGGTCAGGGTCGCGGTGTAAGTGATGGTGCCGTTTTCGTTCACGGTTGGTGTCGCGGTCAACGTCACCGTGGTGGTGTCGTTGACGTCGCTAACGATGGTGCTGACTGGCGCGGTGTTTGGAGCAATGGCTTCCAGATTACCGCCCGTGGCGGTACTGATGCTTTCTGTGACGGTTGTCGGGCCTTGGTAGACGTCGTTGCCGACGGCTACATCCAACACGCCCGAGCTTGCGCCGGCGGCGATGGTGATGGTTTTGCCGCTGTCGAGGGTGACGATGACCGGGCCGTTTTGCGCGGTGACGGGTTTGCCATCGGCACCGGTCAAGGTGGCGGTGTAGGTGATGGTGCCGTTTTCATTCACGGTCGGTGTGGCGGTCAACGTCACGGTAGTGGCGTCTATCGAATCGGTAATCGTGGTGACCGCAGGCGCAGTGCTCGGTACCAGGTTCTCGAAGTTGCCACCGGTCGCACCGGTAATGGTGGTGCTGACAGTGCTGCCGTTGTTGTAGACGTCGTTGGCCGGGGTCTCCACGGCAACGGTGCCAGTGGTAGCACCGGCTGCGATGTTGATCACCGCGCCGTTGCTCAAGGTCACGGTCACCGGAGTCTGGGCCGGGTTGGTCAACGTCGCGGTGTAAACAATCGAACCGCCTTCGGTGATGGTGTTGCTGGCCGTCAAGGTCAGGCCGGTGGTATCCGCCGAGTCGGCAATCGTGGTGACCGCAGGCGCAGTGCTCGGTACCAGGTTCTCGAAGTTGCCACCGGTTGCGCCGGTGATGGTGGTGCTGACAGTGTTGCCGTTGTTGTAGACGTCGTTGGCCGGGGTCTCTACGGCAACGGTGCCAGTGGTAGCACCGGCTGCGATGTTGATTACCGCGCCGTTGCTCAAGGTCACAGTCACCGGCGTTTGAGCCGGGTTAGTTAACGTCGCGGTGTAAACAATCGAACCGCCTTCGGTGATGGTGTTGCTGGCGGACAGGGTCAGGCCAGTGGTATCCGCCGAATCGGTGATCGTGGTGACCGCAGGCGCAGTGCTCGGTACCAGGTTCTCGAAGTTGCCACCGGTCGCACCGGTAATCGTGGTGCTGACAGTGCTGCCGTTGTTGTAGACGTC